>NZ_CBCOOR010000004.1:0-261433 GCF_965111665.1 Georgenia sp. Marseille-Q6866
CGATCGGACGGTGAGCGGCGAGACCCTCGAGATCGAGACGACGCACGGGCCGGCGCGGGTGCACCTGCACCGCGCCCCGGACGCCCGCGGGCTGCTCGTGCTCGGGCACGGGGCCGGGGGCGGGGTCGAGGCGCCGGACCTGCGCACCGCGACCACGGTCGCGACCGAGCTCGGCTGGGCCGTCGCGCTCGTCGAGCAGCCCTACCGGGTGGCCGGCCGCCGGGCGCCCGCGCCCGCGACGCAGCTCGACGCCGCGTGGACCGACGTCGTCCGCCACCTGCTCGACGGCCCCGGCGCGGGCCTGCCGCTCGTCGTCGGCGGACGCTCCTCGGGGGCGCGGGTCGCGTGCCGCACGGCCCAGCCGCTCAGCGCCGTCGGCGTCCTGTGCCTGGCCTTCCCGCTCCAGCCGCCGGGCAAGGCGGAGCGGCCCAGCCGCCTGCCTGAGCTCGACGGCGCGGGCGTGCCGACGCTCGTCGTCCAGGGCGAGCGTGACGCCTTCGGGATGCCGCCGGAGGGACCGGGCCGCAGCGTCGTCGTCGTCGCCGGGGACCACAGCCTCAAGAAGGACCAGCCCGCCATCGGTGAGGCCGTCCGCACCTGGCTGACCGGGCTCGCGCCGTCGTCGTGAGATGCCCGCTCGCCCGCCTCGGGTGAGACTCGTCGGGAAGCCGACGGAAGGACGTGCCATGCCCATCCACGTGGAGCCGGGGACGATCGTGCTCTACTCGGACGTCGCCTGCGGGTGGGCCACCCTGGCCCTGCACCGCTTCTACGCGGCCCGCGCCGAGGCGGGGCTGGAGGAGGAGGTGCGGGTGGACCACCGCCTCTTCCTCCTCGAGGACGTCAACGCCTTCCCGCTGCCGCTCGACTTCGTCTCCGGCGAGGTGCCCGTCTTCGCCGAGCTCGCCCCCGACTTCGGCTTCCGGACGTGGCAGGGCAAGGAGTCGGAGTGGCCCGTCACCACCCTGCTCGCCAACGAGGCCGTCCACGCCGCGAAGGCGCAGGGCCCCGCCGCCTCGGAGGAGCTCGACCTCGCGCTGCGGCGGGCGCTGTTCGCCGAGAGCCGCACGGTGAGCATGCTCTACGAGATCATCGACGTCGCCGGGTCCTGCCCCTCCGTGGACGCCCACGCGCTGCGGGAGGCGCTCGACGACGGCCGGGCGCGCGGGCCGATGATGCGCGACTACCGCACCCACCGCGAGGACGTGCAGGGCAGCCCGCACTTCTTCCTCGCCGACGGCTCCGACGTCCACAACCCCGGGATCGAGTTCCACCTCGAGGACGAGGTTCCCGTCGTCGACAGCGACGACACCGGCGCCATGGCCGCGCTCGTGCGGCGCGCCGCCGGCCACTGACCAGCCCGAACCACCCGCGAAGGAGACCGTCATGAAGCTCGGCTACAAGCTCGCCGCCGAGGCCTACGGGCCCCAGGAGCTCATCCGCCAGGCCGTCCGCGCCGAGGAGGTCGGCTACGACTTCGTCGAGATCAGCGACCACTTCCACCCCTGGCTCGACAACCAGGGCCACAGCCCCTTCGCGTGGTCGGTCCTCGCCGCCATCGCCGCGCGCACCGAGCACATCGGCCTCGTCACCGGCGTCACCTGCCCGACCTTCCGCTACCACCCGGCGGTGATCGCGCAGGCCGCGGCGACGACGGCGCTCATCTCCGACGGCCGCTTCACCCTCGGTCTCGGCTCGGGCGAGCGGCTCAACGAGCACGTCGTCGGCAAGCCGTGGCCCTCCGCGACGGTGCGTCAGGACATGCTGCGCGAGGCGCTGGAGATCATCCGGCTGCTGTGGCAGGGCGGCTACCAGAGCTACGACGGGCGCTACCTCCAGCTCGAGGACGCGCGCATCTTCGACCTGCCCGAGGAGCTGCCGCGCATCGCCGTCGCCGGCGGTGGGCCGCAGGCTGCCCGATTGGCGGGGGAGCTCGCCGACGGCCTCTTCGTCACCGAGCCCGACCCCTCCCTCATCGAGGCCTTCCATGGCGCCGGAGGGGACGGCCCGCTCTACGCCGAGGCGCCGCTCGCCTACGCCGCCACCGAGGACGAGGCCGCCGCGCACGCCCTGGAGACCAGCCGCTGGGCGCTCACCGGGTGGAAGGTGATGTCCGAGCTGCCCAACCCGGTGAACTTCGACGCCGCCGCGGCGACGGTCCGGGAGGAGGACGTGCGCGAGCAGTTCGCCTGCGGTCCAGACGTCGAGCGGCACCTCGCGACGATCCGGCAGTTCACCGACGCGGGCTACGACCACGTCGTGACGATGAACGTCGGCCCGGACCCGGACGCGTTCCTCGACTTCTTCGGCTCCGAGCTGCGGCCGCGGCTGCTGGGCTGACCGAGGGCAGCGGTGGTGACCATCGAGCCGCCTGACGGTCGCTCACCGTTGGAGCGGTTGCTCGCTGAAGGACGGGTGGAACCGCCCTTGAGCCCCCGTCCGGCGCTTCCCGCGCCGAGGCAGCACGGGAGGTCCGCCGTCGAGCTCGTCGACGAGAGCCGCGGCGAGCGGTAGGAGTGCGTCGAGGCTGCTCACCGATGTCTGAGCTTTGCCGCACTGTCGGACCGGCTGGGTAGAGTCGCAGCCGTGAGCACGCTGAGCACGGCGCTCGCGGCACAGCGCCTGAGTGCCGACCACCCCGCCTGGGTCTTCCTGCGCGCGCAGCACGCTGCCCCCGCCATCGCGATCCTCGGCGAGCACCTGGGCGGCGAGGACAAGCGCCTGGCTGCCCCGGTGCTCTTCAGCAAGGTGGACGAGGACCTCGCGGTGCTGCGCGACCACGGCTTCGAGCTGCCGCAGACGGCCCAGTACTACTGTGCCGCGTGGCGCGACGCCGGGTTCCTCGTCCGCCGGGCGGCGGAGAGCACCCGCGAGGAGGTCTTCGAGCTCTCCGAGGGAGCGCTGACCGCGATCCGTTTCGTCAGCCAGCTCGCCGACCGCCGGCAGACCGTCACCGAGTCCCGCCTCAGCACGATCCTCGCGCAGGTCCGTGAGCTCGCCGTGGAGACCGACCCGGACGCCACCAGCCGCCTGCGGGCGCTCCGTGAGCAGCGTGACCGGCTCGACGCCGAGATCGAGCGCGTCGCGGCCGGGGACTTCGAGATCCTCGACGCCGACCGCGCACTGGAGCGCGCCCGCGACGTCCTCGCCCTCGCCGAGGAGCTGCCTGCTGACTTCGCGCGCGTGCGCACCGAGATGGAGCAGCTCAACCGGTCCCTTCGCGAGAAGCTCGTCGAGCAGGAGCTGTCCCGCGGCGCAGTCCTGGAGGACGTCTTCCGGGGTGTGGATCACCTCGCCTCCTCCGACGCCGGGCGCACCTTCGCCGGGTTCTACTCCCTCATCCTCGACCCTGTCCGCAGCGCCGAGCTCGAGGACCACGTCTCCGCGGTGCTCGAGCGCTCCTTCGCCGGGGCGCTGACGCCACAGCAGGCACGCCGGCTGCGACGGCTGCTGCCCAGCCTGCAGGATGCGAGCGGTGAGATTCACGAGGTCATGACCGCTTTCTCGCGCAGCCTCCGCCGCTTCGTCCAGAGCCAGGAGCTGCAGGAGGACCGCCGGATCCACCGCCTGCTGCGCCAGACGCTGCGCACCGCAATGGACCTCAGCGGTCACGTCCGCCCCTTTCACCATGTCGGCGTCGACCTCGACCTCACCTCCGTCCCCCTGGACTCCGTGGCTGTGCTCCGCCTTCACAACCCGGCCGACTCGGAGGTCACCGAGGACGTGACGACCGTCGAGCCCGCCCCCGTGGACGTCGCGGCCTTGCGTGACGCCGTCCGTGTCTCCGAGATCGACGTCAAGGAGCTCGTCGAGAACGTCAACGCCGTTCTGGCCGAGCATGGACCATCGACGATCGGCGAGGTGCTCGTCGCCCGGCCGGCCACCCAGGGAGTGGCCAGCGTCGTCGGCCTGCTCGTCCTCGCCGAGAAGCACGGCACCGAGGTCGGCGGTGAGGAGCGCGTCGCGTGGACCTCGAGCGGTGGGGTCGCCCGCAGCGGTACCGTGCCCGTCCACCTCTTCACCTCTGAGGTCGCATGAGCGAGATGATCGAACCGATGACCCAGCCCGACCCCACGGCCGGCGCGCCGCCCGGCGCGCTCTGGGACGGCGACACCGGCACGCTGCACCTGGCTTCGCGCCGGGCGCTCGTCCAGCTGCTCCGCGGCCCGTACCTCGCGGCCCGCCGTCACCCGCAGCTGTGGAGCGCGCTGCTCGGTGACGAGCAGCCGATCCGCTCCCGGCTTGCGGACCTGTTCCTCGAGCTCGTCCTCGACACCGAGGCGGAGGTCGCCTTCGTCCGCAACGCCGAGCCAGACGGCGTCGAGGCGCCGCGTGTCGTCCGCGCCGCCGCGATGACCTTCATGGACACCGCCATGGTGCTGCACCTTCGCCAGCTGCTCCTCCAGGCGGGCAGCGGTGAGCGGGTGATCGTCGGCGCAGACGAGGTGGCCGACCAGCTTCAGGTCTACCGCGGCCGTGACGACGCTGATCCCGCCGGCTTCGCCAAGCGGATCAACGCCTCCTGGACCAAGCTCGAGAAGTACGGGATCCTCCAGCGCACGAGCACCGAGGGGCGCGTCGAGATCTCTCCTGTCCTGCGCCTCGTCTTCGGGGCCGAGGAGATTGCCGCCGTGCAGAGCGAGTTCGAGCGCCTCCTCACCCGCCACGACGACGACGGCGCACGAGTGTCCGTGGAGCCCGCACCCGAGCAGCAGGGGACGTCCGAATGACCACCCACCGAGGGCAGTGGCGCCTGGAGCGCATCGAGGTCGTCAACTGGGGCACTTTCCACGGGCACCACCGCATCGACGTCCCGCGCAAGGGCTTCCTCCTCACCGGCCACTCCGGCTCGGGCAAGTCGTCCCTGGTCGACGCGGTCGCGGCGGTCCTCGTGCCGCGTGCGAAGCTGCGTTTCAACGCCGCGGCCGCCGACGGTGCGGCTCGGCGCGCCGACCGCACCACGGTCAGCTACGTCCGCGGTGCCTGGCGCCGGCACGCGGATGAGGAGACGGGCGAGGTGGTGAGTGACTACCTGCGCCGCGGCGCTACGTGGAGCGGCATCCTCCTGCAGTACGGCAACGGCACCGGCAAGGTGGTGACCCTGGTCAAGCTCTACCACCTGCGGCGGGGCGCGAGCAGCGCCGCGGACGCCTCCGAGCTCCATCTGCTGCACCAGGAGCCCGTCGACCTCCTCGAGCTCAAGGCCTACGTCGAGAACGGCCTGGACGTGCGCCGCATCAAGGCGGCCTGGCCGCGGGCCGTGGTCACCGACCGGCACTCCGTCTTCGCCGCCCGGTTCTGCCGACTCCTGGGCATCTCGGGGGAGAACGCCCTCGTCCTCCTCCACAAGACCCAGGGCGCCAAGAGCCTCGACAACCTCGACGACCTCTTCCGCACGTTCATGCTCGACGAGCCGCGCACCCGCGCACTGGCGCAGACCGCCGTCGAGCAGTTCGCCGAGCTGGCCCAGGCCCACGCGCACGTCGTGGAGGCACGGACCCAGGTGGAGCTGCTCGGCCCGCTCGTGGAGCATGCCGCGCAGTACGACGAGCACGTCGCCGCCGTGGAGCAGACGCGTGCGTTGGGGGCCGCGCTGGAGCCCTTCCGCGACACGTGGAAGCGTGCCCTCGCCCAGGAGGCCCGCGACCAGGCCGCCGCAGAGCTGGGCACAGCAGAGCACGACCTCGCGTCGACCGTTGCCGCTACCGGGAGGGCACAGGCGGCCGTGGACGTCGCTCGCCGAGTCGTCGCGGATCGCGGTGGCAGCGCGCTGGAGCTCCAGCGCCTGACGGTCGAGAGCGGCGAGCAGCGCCTCGCCGCTGCCGTCGCCGCTCGTGACCAGCTCGCCGGTGACCTCCAGAGGGTGGGCGTCGCCATGCCGACGAGCTTCGCCGAGTTCGAGGAGCTGCGGGCTACGGCGCGGGCCGACGCGGACCGTGAGGACGAGGCCGCTGCCCGCCGGCGGGAGCAGGCACACGCGCTCCACGACGCAGCGGCTGATCTGCGACGGCGCGAGGCTGCCCTCAAGACCGAGCTGGCGGCCCTGCACGGCGTGCGCTCCAACCTCGGTGCCCGGCGCCTCGCGGCCCGCGCGCTCATCTGCCGAGAGACCGGCCTGTCGCCGGCCACGCTGCCCTTTGCGGGAGAGCTGCTCCAGGTCCGGGCCGAGCACGCCGACTGGACCGGTGCCGCCGAGCGGGTGCTGCACCCGCTCGCCACCGTCCTGCTCGTGCCGGCGACGCACCGGGACGCCGTCGTCGCGGCGGCCGACGCCCACCACCTCGGCACGCGTCTGTCGATGGAGAGCGTGCCCGCGCGGGTGGACCCACCGCGCCCCGTCCGCACGGAGCTGTCCCTCGTGCACCGGGTCGAAGTGGCAGACGGCCCGATGGCGGCCTGGCTGCACGCCACCCTCGCCGCCTCTTACGACTACGCCTGCGTCGAGCACCCGGCCGAGCTCCACGCCCACGACCGCGCCGTCACCCGCGCTGGCCAGGTCAAGCGCGGTCGGACGCGGTACGAGAAGGATGACCGCTCGCGGGTGGACGATCGTTCCCGTTGGGTCCTCGGCTTCGACAACGCGGCGAAGATGGACCTCTTCCTCGACGAGCTGCGCGCGGTCAAGGACGAGCTCGTTGCCCACGAGGAGCGGCTCGGAGGGCTGGACAGGGAGCAGCGGTCAGCCGGGGACCGCGCCTTCATGCTGCGCGGCCTGGAGCAGCGGGACTGGTCGACCATGGACGTCGCGGCGGCCCGGTCCGCGCTGGACCGTAGCCGCGCCGCACTCGAGGAGCTGCGCCGGGGCAACAGCGACCTCCAGGCCGCCGAGCTCGAGGCGGCGCGCGCAGAGCACGTCCTCGTCCAGGCGCGGGAGGCGGAGCAGGAGCGGCGCGACGCCGTCGCCGCGGTCCGCGCGCACCTGCGCGACCTCGAGAAGGTCCTCGCCGAGACCGAGGACTCCTCCACGGCCGTCCCGGTCGCCCATCAGGAGGAGCTCGAGCGCCGCTTCCACGCGGCCCGAACCCGTCGCACCGTCACCTACGACACCATCGACCGGGTGGCGAACACCGTGACACGCGAGCTCGTCGAGGAACGTGACGCCGCACAGGCCGCCGCCCGGCGAGCCGAGGACGCCATCACCGCCGTGGTGCGGGACTTCCGTGGCCGGTGGCCGGCCCTCGCCGGGGACCTCACCGCCGAGGTCGGGGACCGGAGCGGCTACCTCGAGATCCTCGGCCGCCTGCGCGCTGACCGGCTGCCCGAGTTCGAGGACCGCTTCTTCGAGCTGCTCGAGCAGCAGTCGCAGCGGAACGTCGTTCAGCTCGCCAACGAGATCCGCCGAGCGCCGCAGGAGATCCGCGACCGGATCGCCCCGGTCAACGCCTCCCTGCGCCGCTCGCACTTCGACGTGGGGCGCTTCCTCGAGATCAAGGTGACCGACAACCGTTCGGCGGTCGCCAAGGAGTTTCTCCAGGACCTCGCCACCATCACGACAGGGTCTTGGGGAATGCGTGACCGCGACGAGGCGGAGGCCGCCTTCGCGGTGATGTCCAGGGTCATGCGGAGGCTCGCCTCCTCGGAGCACGGTGACCGGACGTGGCAGGAGCTGTGCCTGGACACCCGCCGGCACGTTCGCTTCGTCGCCCACGAGATCGATGCCGACCGCCAGGTGCTCGCAGTTCACGACTCCGGGTCAGGCCTGTCCGGCGGGCAGAAGCAGAAGCTCGTCGTGTTCTGCCTCGCGGCGGCACTGCGCTACCAGCTTGCCGAGGACGGACAGGAGCTGCCGAGCTACGGCACCGTCGTCATGGACGAGGCCTTCGACAAGGCCGACACCTCCTTCACCCGGATGGCGATGGACATCTTCGCGGAGTTCGGCTTCCACATGATCCTCGCGACGCCGCTCAAGCTTCTGCAGACTCTGGAGGACTACGTCGGTGGGATCGGGCTGGCCACCTGCCCGGACCACCGCCACTCCTCGGTCGCCACGGTCTCCATCGGCGAGATGACCGGTGCGGCTTCTACAGACGCGGAGGGTGTGGAGGAGATGCCCGCCGAGCCGGCCCCCCTGCCGCTCGAGCTGTGATCACTGTGTCCGAGGCCCGGGAGCGGGCCCGCATCCGGTACGAGCGCTCATACGCCACGTGGGCAGTCGCGGCCGCGATGGGAGAGGAGGACGCCGTCGGGCTCGACATTCCGCTCCACCCGCCCGTCGAGCGGGTCGCCCTCGGCGATCCCGGCGCCGCGGCGGAGTGGGTCGCCACCTGGCGGCAGACCGGCGTCGTGCGGGTGGTCTGGGAGGAGCGTCGGTGGCCAAGCCTGGGAACCCAACAGGTCCCCGTCCGCCTCACGGTGACCGATGCCGCGGAGCTCGCCGCCTTCGCCGGGCGCCAGGCGCACTGGCGGGTGGTGGCCTCGCGCGTCGCCGGTGTGGTGGAGGAGTGGCGCGGCCGCACGACCGACGGCGGTGAGGCACTCGCCCGGGCACTGCGCACCAGCGCCGGGACACTGGCAGCCCTCCCGCAGGCGGACACCGACCGGCTGCGCGAGGTGCTGCGCTGGCTCGTCGACCACCCCTCCTCAGGGGCGTACATCCGGCAGCTGCCGGTGCGCGGCGTGGACACCAAGTGGACCCAGCGGCACCGCGGGCTGGTCACGGGGCTGCACCGGGCCATCACCGGCCGGCCGGACCTTGGTCTCGCCTCGCCACCGGAACTCGTCCGGGTGCGCTTTCTCGACGTCGGCCTGGGACCCGGCGGACTGAGCGACGTGAGCGCGCCCGTGGAAGAGCTCGCTCGGCTCACCGTGATCCCGCATGCGGTGCTCGTCGTCGAGAACCTCGAGACCCTGGTGGCGCTGCCGTCGCTGCCTGGCGTCGTCGTCGTCCACGGCTCGGGGCACGCGGTGGACAGGCTCGCCAGGGTCGGGTGGGTCACCGAGTCGCGGCTGCTGTACTGGGGAGACCTCGACAGTCACGGCTTCGCGATCCTCGACCGCTTCCGCAGCCACTGCCCGCAGGTGGAGTCCGTGCTGATGGACCGGCCCACGCTCGAGAGTCACCGTGACCTCTGGGTGCCCGAGCCGAAGCCCACCCGGGCGTCGCTCGCGCGGCTCACCGCTGAGGAGGATGCCACCCTCGCGCTGCTGCGGGAGGAGGGCGACGTGCGCCTGGAGCAGGAGCGCCTCGACCTCGACGCGAGCGTCGACGCGCTGAGAGCCGCCCTCGCCGAGATGGAAGCCTGACCGAGGCGTCTCAGGGCGCGGGGCGGACCAGCTCGGCCGGCACGACGTCGACCGGGAAGGGAGTGGCGAGAGCCGCTCGCTCCGCCGCGCGCGCGTGCGCCGTCGTGACGTAGGCACCCTCCTGGAGGTCCAGCGCCAGCAGCGACGGCTCGGCCGGGTCGACGACCCAGTACGACCGGACCCCGCTCTCCTCGTACTTCGAGCGCTTGAGCAGGAGGTCCTTGCGGCGGGTGGACGGGGAGAGGACCTCGACGGCGAGGACGAGTGGCGCGGTGATGTTCTGCGTCGCGACGTCCTCGTTGCGGACGACGAGCAGGTCGGGCTGCTGCGAGGTGCGCCGGTCCGGTCTCCAGTCGACGGGGGAGAGGAAGACCTCGTACCCGGCGGGGCAGGCGGCGCGGAGGACGATGTAGAGGTTGGGATCGCTCGTTGGTGCGCCAGCACGGGTGCCGGTGTCACGAGCAGCAGCCCGTCGAGCAGCTCGTACTGGAGGCCGTCGTCGGGGAGCCGATCGGGTTCTCCACACCCGGGCGGTGCAGGGCAGCGCCGTGCGCGGCTGTGGAGTACCGGGGCCGTCGCTGATCTGCGCACAAGTCCGCGACACGCGCGCGACACGCCGGGACAGCTGTCGCTCAGGGCGGGTGCCGCGGGACTTCGGTGCAGATCAGCAGCACTCGCGACGGCGGCAGACCCTCAGGGCTCGACGTCGTCCGCGTCCTCGGCCCCCGCGGCGGCGAGCACCCGCTCACCCAGTGCCGTCTCGAGACTCTCGAGGAGGAGGTAGACGACCCCGGCGAGGAAGGGCGCCAGCGCCCACACGGCCGAGTGGGACATGAGCGTGCCGGCGAGCCAGGTCGCCCCGAGGCCGCCGAGGACCGACACGATGTTGAGGCTCGTGCCGACGGCCAGGACGTGGCTGCGGTGCTGCGGCATGGGCCGCCGGAAACCGCGGGAGAGGACCGCCTCGAGGAGGGTGAAGGACAGCACCGCGCCGGTGGCGAAGAGGAAGAGCATCCCGGCGTCGGGCGTGCCCTCGGTCGCCTGGAGCATCCCGAAGCTCACGGTGACGAGGATCGAGAAGCCGAACGTCGTGCTCTCCCGGCCGACCGTGCTCCGCAACCCGCGCACCACCGTGCTGCTGCTCCGCCCGTCCTCGTCGTCCTTCGCCATCCCGTGCTCCTTCCCGTCGACCGTTGCGGCTGACGGCAGGCTCGCACCGATCACGCCGTGCCGCTCGCCGGCTGCACAGGCCGTGGGGAGTCGGCCGGACGGGGCTAGGCGACCTGCGCCGTCGTCAGCGGCTGCTCAAGCGGGGAACCGGTGCCCACCGGCAGCTCGAAGGTGCACGCCACCGGGTAGTACCTCTCGAGGAAGTCGCCGAGGAGCTCACCGCGGCCCACCTCGCCGACGGCGGGGGAGTCGTTGAGGCAGAAGACGTCGAACTCCCGGCGCCGCAGCAGCCGGCGCAGCCGGGTGGCAGCACGCGGGTGGGCGAGGTCGAGGTAGAGGTACGCCAGGCGCCCCGGCACGGACCTGCCCAGCGCGTAGGCGTAGTAGTGGTGCAGCGCCGAGCTGATCGACAGGTCGTCCGGGTGGCGGAAGGTCGAGGCCGCGACCTGGGCGAACAGCTCCGGGTGCTCGGTCTCCATGTGCTGCAGCACCGAACGCAGCTGCGGGTGGGGCGTGTGCTGGAACAGGTGGGTCACCTGCCGGCCGAAGACCTCACCGATGAGGGCGCGGTTGTTCTTCGCCGCGCTCGTCACGGGGGACTCGTCCGGCTGGTGCCCGCGCGCGTCCATGAGGGCGGAGGACGTGAAGAACTTGGCCAGGCCGTTGCCGTGGAAGAACAGGCTCGGTGAGACGGGCCGGCCGAAGAACACGTCGTCGTTGAGGTAGAGGTACTGCTCGGCGAGGCCCGGGATGTGGTGCAGCTGGGACTCGATGGCGTGGGAGTTGAACACCGGCAGGACGCCCGGGTCGGTGAAGATGTCGCGATGGTCCACGACGCGCACCCGGGGGTGGTCGGTGTCGAGCCAGTCCGGCACCTGCCCGGCCGTGACGATGTGGACGCGGCGCACCCACGGGGCGTACATCTCGAGCGAGCGCAGCGAGTAGCGCAGCTCGTCCTGGGAGCGGAACCGCGCCGTGTGCGTCGCCTCGTGGGTGTGGCGCTGGTCCGCGGGCACACCGAGGGCGGCGAGCCGGGCGGCGTTCCACTCCGGGTCGTCACCGTCCACCCACGTGTAGACGACGTCGATCGGGCCGGTGGGCTCGAACAGGTGCGGCAGCGGGCCGACGTCGACCGACCCGGTCGCGGTGGCCTCCCGCCACTGCGCGGCGGTCAGGTGCGTGGTCCACGCCTGGCGCCGCGGGGCGACGAGGGTGCCGTCGGTCTCCGAGGGGAGCTCCCCGGGCCCGGTGGGCGTGGAGACCGTCTCCGGCCACGTCTCGACGTCGACACCCACCTCCGGCCCCATGAGCGGGCGCGCCGGCCCGGGGACGTCGCGGAAGACCCGGAACCCGTCACGGCTGGTGACGGCCCGGGCGAGGCGGCGGGCGCTGAGAGCGCGGGGACGCGCCCCGCGTGCGTCGAGCGGCACGACGCGCCAGGTGCCGTCCAGGCCCGCGGCGAGGGCGGCGGCGGCCCGCGCGCGGTCGCTGCGACGGACGACGACGGCGGCCGGCTTGCCCGCACCCGCGGGCATGACGGTCGCGCCGACCCCGGCCGCGCGAAGCACCGCGAGGACCTGCTCGCGGCGCGTGGCCTCCTCGGTCGCGCTGTCGTAGCGGGCGACGTCGGCCGGCCCGTGGGCGCGGCCGCGCGCCGCCTCGCGGGCGAGGGGACGCAGCTGCGCGCCGGTCCGGGGGCCGAGCGTCTGGGCCCGGGCGACCCGGCGCGCGAGCCCGGTGCTCAGGCGGCGGGGGAGGGCGGAGACGACGCGGCTGCCGAGCACGGCGGCCCGGTCACGAGCGCGCTCCCGGCGCGAGACGGTGTCGCGGTAGAGCAGCAGCTCGTTGCCGACGGCGTCCACGGTGTGCTTGAGCTCGTGGGCGCCGGGACGGCCGTGGTCCTCCACGACGAAGGACGGGTCGAATCCGGCGAGTGCTCGGGTACGTCGGGGCACGGGAACCGCCTCTCTTGTTGTCAGTGCGCGCGGTGAGCTCTGCCCGTCGGGCGAGCTCGAACCGCGGCGCGGTGCAGGGGCCGGGCGGTGGGTCCGCGCGGGACGCCGGGCGACCGCGCGCTCCTCGTGCTGCGGGTCCGCTCCGTGCCGGCCGTCGCCGGCTGGTGCCGGCGGGGAAAAGATCAGTATAGCCCCACGGACTGGTCAAGCCTCGGTACGGCGTCGTCGTCCGGGCGGAGAGTCGTGCTGCCCGTAGGCTGTGGGACGGGCTCGGGAGCCCCTGGCCGGTCAGTCGTGGAATGGGTGAGGCATGTCGTCAAAGGGTGCTGCGCGCAGCCGGGGTCAGCAGCTGGCGTGGATGGTTCCGGCGGCGCTGGTGGCGCTCGTCGTCGTCGTGCTCGTGGCGCGCTGGCTACGTGAGCTGCCGGCAGTGGCGGGCTTCGTCACCGACTACCCGGGCACCACCGAGCTGCCGGAGGCGGCGCCGGTCGGGCTGCCCGCGTGGGTGGGCTGGCAGCACTTCCTCAACGCCTTCCTCCTCGTCTTCATCGTCCGCAGCGGCTGGCTCATCCGCACCACCCAGCGCCCCAAGGGCCACTGGCAGCCGAAGAAGGCCGCCCGCGGGAGGAAGCCGGTGCGCATCAGCCTCAACCTGTGGCTGCACCTCGCCGCGGACCTCCTGTGGGTGCTCAACGGCCTCGTCTTCGTCGTCCTCATCATCGTGACGGGGCACTGGATGCGGCTCGTCCCGACGAGCTGGGACGTCTTCCCGCACGCCCTGTCCGTCGGGATCCAGTACCTGTCGCTGGACTGGCCGGCCCACGGCAGCTGGGTGAACTACAACGCGCTGCAGGTGCTGTCGTACTTCGTCACCGTGTTCATCGCGGCGCCGCTCGCCCTGATCACCGGCCTGCGGATGTCGCCGGTGTGGCCGGCGAGCTGGCGCTTCGTGCCGATGAGCCTGGCGCGTGCGCTGCACTTCCCGCTCATGGTGTACTTCGTCGCCTTCACCGTCGTCCACGTGACCCTCGTGCTGGCCACGGACGCGCAGGGCAACCTCAACCACATGTTCGCGGCCCGCAACGACGGCAGCTGGCTCGGCCTCGTCTACTTCGGCATCGCGCTCGCGCTCATGGTGGCCGCCTGGGTGGTGGCCAAGCCGGTCTTCACCCAGCCCGTCGCCGCGCTCACCGGGAAGGTCACGCGGTAGCGAGGACCACCCGGCCGCGCGGGGTGTCGAGGACCGCGCGCAGCACGGCCCTCGGCCCCGCGGTCACCGTCAGCGGCGCGCCGAGCGCCGCGAGCATGCGGGTCGCCGCGGCGACGTCGGGGGCCTCCGCCGACAGCTCGAGCAGGCTGAGCGCAGGCAGGTCGCCCTCGGCGGGGTGCGGCGTGTCGCGCCAGTCGATGAGGAAGGGGCGGATGCCACCAGCGCCGGGCGTCATCCGCCAGCGCAGCAGCCGTCCGTCCGGGGTGGTGCGCTCGGTGGCCCTCACCTCACCGACGTCCACACCCGCGGCTGCCGCGTCCCGGACCGTCTCGTCGAGGTCGGCGGGGCGCACGGCCCAGGTGTGCAGGGAGGGCTCACGTACCTGCCCGACGCCGAGACCCACCCGGTCCGCGGGCAGGCCCTGCTCCGGGTCGGGTCCGATGACCTCGAGGTAGGTCCGGCGCTGACCGGTCGTGCCCGGCACGTCGAGGGCGAGCAGGTGGTTGGCGGTGCCGAGCCCCGGGTGGGAGCCGCCGCGCACGGCCTCGACGCCGGTGAGCCCGGCGAGGTGGGCGACGCCAACGGCGAGGTCCGGGACGGCCCACAGGAGGTGGTCGAGGGTGGCGGGGACGATCATGGTTCTCCTCCGGTCGTGCGTAGGCTGCTCATCGATGACTCCTGATCCTGCCCGCCGTGTCCTGGTGACCGGCGCCGCCCGCGGCATCGGCCGCGCCGTTGCCGACGCCCTCACCGACCACGAGCTCGTGCTGACCGTACGCCGCGCTGAGGACGTCGTGCGGCTCGAGACGGAGCTGCCGGGCGCTCGTGTGCTGCTCCTCGACCTCGCCGACGCGTCCGCGATCGCCGAGCGGGTTGCCGGCATCGAGGTGGACGCCGTCGTGCACTGCGCGGGCGTCGAGGGGGTGGCCCCGGCCGCCGAGCTCGACCCGGCCCGGCTCGCGGTGGTCCTGGCCGCGAACCTCGCCGGACCGGTCGAGCTCACCCGCGTGCTGCTGCCGGTGCTGCGTCGCCGCGGTGGGCACGTGGTGTTCGTCAGCTCCACCGCGGTGCTCGGTGCCTTCCCGGGCTGGGCCGCCTACGCGGCGTCCAAGGCCGCGCTGCGCGCGTACGCGGACACGCTGCGGGTGGAGGAGCCCGGTGTCCGGGTCACCAGCGTCCTGCCCGGCCGGACCGACACGGGGATGCAGCGCCGCATCCACGAGCAGGCCGGCCGGGACTTCGACCCGACGACGGCGATGGCGGCGGCCAGCGTGGCCGCCGCCATCCGGTCGGTGCTCACGGCGCCCGGGGACGTCGAGATCCCCGAGCTCGTCCTCACCCCGTTCACTCGCCCGGGCGGATGAAGATCTCCTCGTAGTTCGGCTCCTCGCTGATCATCCCGTGCTCGACTGCGGCCGCGGCGATCACCTTGACGCTCTCCTCGTCGAGCCCGGGGGCGAAGACGTGGAGGTTCGTCTCGTCGACGAGCTCGGCGTCGATCTGGAGGTTCTCGACGATCGTCTCGCGCACCCGGTCGGGGTTCTCCGTGGCGAACTCGTTCGAGCGGTCCATCGCGCGCTGGAACGACGCGACGATCTCCGGGTTCGCCTCCGCGAAGGCCCCGCTGGTGATGTAGTAGCCGATCGTCGTGTCCGGGAAGGACTCGACGAAGTTCGAGATGAGCGGGGTGAACCCGCGGCTCTCGGAGATCGCCCGGTGCGGCTCGACCGACCAGATCGCGTCGACGTCCCCGCGCTCGAGCGCGGCGGGCATGTCGGAGTAGTTCATCGGGGTGAACTCGACGGCCGAGGTGTCCACGCCGTTGTTCTCCAGGGCCACCTTGATGGTGAGGTCACCGAGGTTGTTCACGGAGTTCACCGCGATGTTCGCGCCCGCGAGGCCGGCGACGTCGGTGATCTCGCTGTCGGGCAGGACGAAGATGCGGGACGTGTCCGCCTCCGGGTCCGCCCCCACGGCGCAGCAGTTGGCGACGAACTTGACGTCGAGCCCCTGGTCGATGGCCTGGAGGTCGCTCACCGCGTTCGCGTAGCCGATAGGGCTCTCCTGGTTGACGACGGACGGGACGATGGCCGAGCCGGCCTCGGCGATGCGGACCTCGACGTCCAGGCCCTCCTCCTCGAAGAATCCCTCCTCGACGCCGAGGTGGAGCGGCCCGGCGTCCATCGTCGGGATCTGCATGACGGTGAGCGGGGTGAGGCCGTCCTCGCCGGCCTCGAGCTCGTCCCCGCCGCCGCCGCACGCGGCGAGGAGCAGGGCTGTGGTCGCCGCCAGGGCGAGGGTTGTCGTGCGCGCTCTCATGGTTCCTCCGTCAGATGACGTACTCGGGGCTGGTGGGTCCGTCCACGTCACGCACGCGGTTGCGGATCTCGGCGAAGACCTCGGAACGCAGCTGGCTGAAGCGCGGCAGCTCCTTGGTGGCGATCTGGTCCCGCTGGTGCGGCAGGTCGATGTCGACGACCGTCGTGATGCGGCTCGGGGACTTGGACACGACGGCGACGCGGTCGCTGAGGTAGACGGACTCGTCGACGTCGTGGGTGACGAAGACGACCGTCATGCCGAACTCCTCGCGGAGCGTGAGGACGAGGTCCTCGAGGTCGGCGCGGGTCTGGGCGTCGACCGACGCGAACGGCTCGTCCATGACGAGCACCTCGGGCCGGTAGGCGATGGCGCGGGCGATCGCCGCGCGCTGCTGCATGCCGCCGGAGAGCTCGCCGGGGTGCTTGCGTGCGGCGTCCCCGAGCCCGACGTCGGCGAGCGCCCGGGCGGTGCGCTCAGCGATCTCCGCCTTGGCGAGGCCCTGGGCCCGCAGCGGGAGGGCGACGTTCTTCTCGACGCTGTACCAGGGCAGCAGCGAGCGCGAGTAGTCCTGGAGGACGACGGCGAACTCGCGCGGCACGCCGCTCACCGCGCGTCCCTGGTACTCGACGGTCCCGGCCGTGGGCTCGAGCAGGCCGGTGAGGCAGCGCAGCAGCGTCGTCTTGCCCGCCCCCGAGGGGCCGACGATCGTGAAGAACTCGCCGGCGGCGACGTCGAAGGTGATGTCGTCCAGGGCGCGGAAGGAGCCGTAGTCCTTGGCGAGCCGGTCGACGTGGAGGATCGGTGGTGTCTGTGTCATCTCAGGCCCGGTGGTAGCGACGGTCGGTGAGGCGCTCGACGGCGCCGAAGAGCAGGTTGAGCACGAGGCCGAGGATCCCCAGCAGGAGGATCGCCCCCCACACGGCCACGATGTTGAAGCTGGTCTGCGCGGTCCACAGGACGAACCCGATCCCGATGCGGCTGCCGGTCATCTCACTGGTGACGACGAGGATGAGCGCGAGCGGGATCGCGATGCGGATGCCCGCTGCGGCGCGCGGGTAGATCGCCGGGGCCACGACATGGAGCTGGCGGAACCAGCCGGTGATCCCGAAGCTGCGGGTGGTGTCGAGCAGCGTGGCGGGAAGCTGCCGGCAGCCGTCGATGACGTTGAGGAGGATGGGGAAGAAGCAGCCGAGCGCGATGATGAAGATCTTCATCGACGTCCCCAGCCCGAACAGAACCATCGCGAACGGGATGAGTGCGGTGGCCGGGATCGCGCGGACGAACTCGAAGGTCGGGGCGACCGCCCGGTCCAGCCACCGCACCTGGCCGACGAGCATGCCGAGCCCGATCCCGAGGACGACGGCGACGGAGAGCCCGACGGCGAGGTTGCGGACACTGTCGACGAGGTGCTCGGTGCCGGCCCCGCCGAGCCAGTACTCGAGGAGGTTGTCCAGCACCCGCGGCAGCGGCGGGTAGTAGGGGTTGGTCGAGTCGGCCGACGTCGCCCACCACACGGCGAGGGCGAGCACCGCGCCGAGCAGTCCGAGCAGGGTGCGGCGGTTCATCGGCGTGCCCCCTGCCAGCCGACGACACGCCTGGCCAGCACGGTGAGGACCGTGTTGATCGCCAGGCCGACGATCCCGATGACGACGACGTAGGCGTACATCCGGGTGAGGTCACCGGCGCTGCGGGCGAGGTTGAGCCCCTGGCCCAGACCCGGCACACCGCCGAGGAGGATCTCACTGGTCACCGTGATGATGAGCGCGGTCGCCGAGGCGATCCGCACGCCGGTCACCAGTCCGGGCACCATCGCGGGCAGCGTGAGCCAGCGGACCGTCTGCACGCGGGAGAGGTTGTACGCACGAGCGGTGTCGCGGGCCACCGGATCGACGGCGCCGGTGGCGTAGATCGCGGCGACGAGCATCTGCCACACGGCGGCGTAGGCGGCGAGGAACACCGCGCCGTCTCGTGCGCCACCGATGGTGAGGACGACGAGCGGGATGAGCGCGATCGAGGGGATGGGGCGAAGGAACTCGACGACGGGCGTGAGCAGCCACTGGACCCAGCGCACGCTGCCGAGCAGCATCCCGACGACCGTCCCGAGCACGACCGCGATCCCCAGCGAGACCGCCCACCCGACAAGCGTGCTGCCGATGTCGGCCCACAGCGCCGGGCCGGCGAGGAGCCGGCCGAGGGCGACGAGCACCTCGGTGGGCGGCGGGGCGTAGCTGCGGGGCAGGACGTCGGTCACGGAGAGCAGCTGGAGGAGGGCGAGCAGGCCGACGACGACCGCCGCGGGCAGGGCCACGGCCTGGAGCCGCGACTCGCATCGCGCCGCCGTCACGGCCGTCACGGGGCCTCCAGGAGCCGGACGGCGCGGGCGGCGAGGCCGTCCCGGTCTGCCTTGTTCGTGCTCGACAGCGGGATGTCCTCCAGCACCCAGACCCGGCGCGGGTGGGCGAAGGGCTCGAGGTGCTCGAGGACGTGCGCCTTGAGCTCCTGCTCGCTGGCCTCCGTCCCGGGCCGGAGGGTGACGAAGGCGACGGGCTTGGCGCCCTTGACATCGTCGGGGACGGGCACGACGACGGCCTGGTCGACGGCGGGGTGTGACTCGAGGACCTGCTCGACCGAGCGCGGGAAGACGTTCTCGCCGCCGGAGGTGAACATGTCGTCCTCGCGACCCGCGAAGAAGTAGAAGCCGTTCTCGTCGACGCGGAAGACGTCGCGGGTGTGGTGGAAGCCGTCGGGGGTCACGGGGACGGCGACGTCGGGCCGGTTGTGGTAGCCGGTGAGCAGTGCCGGGTTGCGGATCTCCAGCACGCCGCGGCCCTCGACGGGCCGCCCGGTGCCGTCGACGAGGCGCAGCTCGACGGCAGGGTTCGCGACCCCGACCGAGCCGTCGGGCGTGGGCAGGCCGCCCGGGTGCGGGGCGAAGACGACGGGCCCGGACTCCGTGGTGCCGTAGCCGAAGGCGATCTCGGCGTTGGGGAAGGTGGCACGGAGCTGGTCGAACAGCGCCGGGGCCGCGGGCGCGGAGCCCATGTAGATGCCGCGCACGGAGGAGAGGTCGCGGCCCTCGAGCAGCTCGGGCCGCTGGAGGAGCATGGCGAACATCGGCGGCACGCCGCTCAGCTCGGTGACGTGGTGGGAGGTGAGCGCGTCGACGAACAGAGCGGGCTGGAACCCCGGCAGGAGGACGATCGTCGCGCCGGAGGCGAGCGAGCGCTGCGAGTTCGTCAGCGCGTTCATGTGGTAGAGCGGGGCGGAGATGAGCACGCGCGTGCTTCCTGGCTCCACCGTCCGCGCCGTCTGGTCGATGACCCACAGGTGGCTCGCCTGGGACAGCAGGACGCCCTTGGGGCGGCCGGTCGAGCCGGACGTGTAGAGGATCATCGCCGTGTCACCCGGGTCGGGCACCACGCTGGTGAAGGACGACGGCGGGGCAGGAGTGTCGAGGTCGAGGGAAGGGACGTCGGTGGTGACCAGCCCCCGCGTGCGGTCGTCGACGAGGAGCAGCGTCACCGCGGCGTCCTCGAGGACGTAGCCGAGGGTCTCCGCCGGCATCTTGTGGCTGACCGGGACCGGCACGCCGCCGGCGCGCTGGACCGCGTAGAAGGCGACGAGCCACTCGGGGGAGTTGTGGGCGAGGATCCCCACGGTCTGGCCGGGACGCAGGAGGGCGTGCAGCTGCGCGGCCCGGGACTGGACCGCGGCCTCGAGCTCGCCGTAGGTCAGGGTTGTGCTGCCCTCGGCGGTCACCCCGATGACCGCCGGGGTGTCGGGGCGGTCACCGATGATCCGGTCGCCCTGGTTACGACTCATGATCGCGATCCCGTGGTGCTCGGCGCGAAGCTCGCGTAGGTCCCGCGGCCCACGGCCACCTGCTTGCCGGCGCCGTCGAGCACCTCGGCCTCCGCGACGGTGAGTGAGCGGCCGAGCTTGACGGGCCGTGCGACGACGAGGAGGTCGCCCGGGGCGGCCGCCCGCAGGAAGTGGGTGGTGAAGTCGATGGTCGGCGCGGGGGCGCCCTGACTCGCCACGAGCGCCCAGTCCGCGGCGAGGTCGAGCAGGGCGGCGAGGATGCCACCGTGGGTGACCCGCGCGGTCGTGCCGTTCTCCCACTCCTCGCGCCAGGTGGCGCTCAGCCGCAGCTCCTGCGCGCTCACCGAGACCACCCGCAGCCCGAGCCACCGGTGGAAGGGGGAGCTGAGGATGCGCTCCTCGAGCTCGGCCGTGGTGATCACTCCGCGCTCCCCGGGGTGACGACGACCTTGCCGAGGACCTCGCGGTCGCGGACCTTGCGCAGCCCCTCGACGGCCTGGGACAGCGGCAGGACGTCGCTGACCGGCGGGTCGATCGTGCCGGCCGCCACCATGCCGAGCAGGGCCTCGAAGTCCTCGGTGTCGAAGCCGTTGGAACCGATGATCTGCAGCTCGAAGGACCAGATGTAGCGCAGGTCCTCGACGGGGTCGAAGCCGGCCGTCGCGCCGCACACGAGGATGCGCCCGCCGAGCTTCGTGCTGCGCAGCGTCGGGTGCCAGGTGTCCCCGCCGGTGAAGTTGATGACGACGTCCATGCCGGTCTCGTCGCTCCACCGGGCCGGCTTGCCGTAGTGCTCCTTGACCCACTGGTAGAAGTCGACCTCGCGGTAGTTGAGCACCTCGTCCGCGCCGATCTCGAGCAGGCGCTGGGCCTTCTCGTCGGAACCGGCGGCCGCCACGACGTGCGCGCCGAGCTGCTTGGCGAGCACGATCGACGCGGTCCCCACGCCGCCGGAGGCACCCAGGACGAGGACCTTGTCCCCGGCGTGGATGGCGCCCTTGCCGACGACCATGCGGTGTGCCGTCCCGTACGCGACGGGCAGCGCCGCGGCCTGGACGTCGGTGACGCCGTCGGGGATCGCGATGAGCTGGGTCGCCTCGACGAGGCTGTACTCGGCCATCCCGCCGTCGCGCTGCTCACCCATGAGCTTCCCGGCGGAGTCGAGCGGGTGGACGAGCACCCGGTCGCCGGGCCGCCAGCCCGTCACGTCGTCGGCCACCTCCTCGACGACGCCGACGACGTCGAGGCCGATGACCACGGGCAGCGGCAGCCGGATCCCCGGCATCCCGGTGACCGTGAAGATGTCGTGGTAGTTGAACGAGCTCGCGGTGACACGGACGACGACGTGCCCGGCCACCAGCTGGGGGCGGGGATAGTCGTCCTCGAGGCGGAGCGCGTCGAGCTCCCCGTGCTCACGGAGCACGAGGGCACGCATCGTCTGGGTCAAGGCCGGGGTCCTTCCTGAAGGCTGCTGCTGCACACGTCGGACGTGAGAGAGGGCGACAGAGAGGTCGGCAGGCGGTCCGTCTGGGCGGCCGGGTGCCGTGTCGCCTAGGACCGACAGATCATCGTGTGCACCCGCGCGAGGTCGATGTGCCTCCGCGAGGTCAGGTGCAGTCGGTACATGTCGATCATGGTCCCACAGCGTCCGAGGCGCGACGGCACCGGGTCCAGGCGACGAGACGGTGGCCCGGGCGGCTGCTCACCGTCCGGCACGTGGTCGACGACGGTCTAGGTGTTCGGCTCCTCCGCGGAGATGTCGGCGAGGGCCGAGGTGGGGTCGCGGTCGACGGCGAGGTCACCGATCGACACGATCCCCACGAGCCTGCTGCCCTGGAGGACGGGGATGCGCCGCACCGCGTGCTCGCGCATGAGGCGCACGGCCTCGGCAGCGTCGGCGTCGGGCGTCGTCGTCACGAGGTCCTGGCTGCACGCCTGACGCACCGGGTCCTCGGGGGAGCGGCCGGCGGCGACGATGCGCACGACGATGTCCCGGTCGGTGACGATCCCGACCACCTCGCCGGCGTCGACGACGACGACGGCGCCCACGTCACCCGACGCGAGCAGCTCGGCGGCGTCCCGCACGGTGCGGTTCGCCTCGATCGTCGTGGGGTTGGGGGTCATGCTCTCTGCGACGGTCCCGGCCATGGCGGCCTCCCTGGTGGTGTGTCTGCGGTCACGTCCAGGGTGAGCCGGGAGCTCACTGTCCGCATCCGGGAATGCGGCGGCGAGGTCCGTGGTTGGACCAGGCGACCGGCCCGGTTTCACACCCCCGGGCTCCAACACGAGCCGCTTCGAGCGGCCACTCGCCGTGAGGCGGTTGGCCGGGCCGGTCACCTACTCGCAGCCCACGCCGTCACCGTCGCGGTCGAGGTGGCTGCCGTAGCCGGGCTGGCCCACGTAGACCGGCGCGGCGCCGGCGTTGCGGGCCGCCGTGCAGTTCTCGTAGTAGGCGCTCCCGCCGGACCCCGACGACGTCTCCTCGGCCTCCGCGGCGCGCTCGGCCTCCCGCTCGGCGCGGGCCGCCTCCTCCGCCCGGGCGGCCTCCTCGGCCTCCCGTGCCGCCTCCTCGGCGGCCTCGCGCTCGGCCTCCTCGGCGGCCCGTCGCTCGGCCTCCTCGGCCGCGCGCCGCTCGGCCGCGCGCCGCTCGGCCTCCTCGCGCTCGATGCGCTCCTCCTCGACGGCCCGCTCGGTCTCGATGGTCTCCTCGACCGCGACGACCCGCGCGTTCCACTCCTCGACGTCCTCGCGCAGCGTCCAGTGCTCACCGGTGTAGGCGACGAGTGGGAAGGCCGTGTCGTCGCCGTCGAGCAACGTCACGAGGGCGGCGCCGGTGGCCGCAGCAGCGGCCGCCCTGGTGGACCAGCCGTCGAGCTCGGCGATCGTGCCGGTCCCGACGGCGGCCTCGAGCTCCGTCACCTGCTCGCCGTAGGTCAGCACCTGGGCGGGCACCGTGCACTCGACCGTCTCGGAGGACAGGCCCAGGCCCTCGACCTCGGCGGCCTGCTGGGCGGTGAGGACCGCGTCGTAGAACCGCCGGTTAGGCTCCTCGACGACGGCGACGCCCAGGCCGGCGCGCGCGATCTCCTCGTTGACGAGCGAGCCCTCCTCGATGACACCGGCGAGCAGGTGGCCGGCGTCGTCGTGACGCTCCTCGTCGAGCTCGAGGTCCACCTCGGTCCCGGCCGGGAGCCGCTCGGTGAGGAAGGCGGTGGCCTCGTCGCCGAGGCACTCCTCGGGGGTGGCGACGTTGAGGAGGCGCACCCGCTGCTCCTCGCCGTCGACGACGACGTCGATCGTCTCGCCGTCCACGACGGCCGCGACCGACGTCACCGTCTCCGGGCTGCCGGCGACGGCGGCGCCGCCGGCGAGGAGGAGGGCGGCGGTGACGACGCCGATGCCGACCTTGTGATCGCGGAGGAACGTGAGGGCGTCGGACATGGCGGCCTTCCGGGAGGGGCGCGGCGGGCACCGGTTGCGCGGCCGCATCACCCGCACGATCGGCGGCGTGGGCGGTGAGATGAGGAGTCACCGGCGAGCCGCTCGGACCTACCCTTCGGGCGTCCCCGCCGCCGTCCGCAGGAGCGCCCACGTGATCGATCTCGTCGTGTCCCAGGGTCGGGTCGCCGACCGCACCGCCGGCGCCATCCCCGGCGCCCTGCTCACCGCCGAGGCCCTCGCCGAGCGGACCGGCCGCGCGCTCCGGGTGGTCGGGGAGCCGTCGGCGGCACTCACCGACGACTGGAGCGAGGCGCTGCCTGCCGCGGCCGCCACGCTCTCCGGCCTGCGGGACGCGGTCGCGGACAGCCTCGCGGCGGGACGCATCCCGGTCATGGTGGCCAACACCTGCGCGGCCAGCCTGGCCACGCTGCCCCTCGTCGCGCGGCACCACCCGGACGCCGTCGTCCTGTGGATCGACGCGCACGGTGACTTCAACACCCCGGCGACCACGTGGTCCGGGTACCTCGGCGGCATGGTCGTCGCGGCCGGGTGCGGGCTGTGGGACAGCGGCCACGGCGCCGGGCTCGACCCGCGGGGCGTCGTCATCGTCGGCGGCCGCGACATCGACGACGCCGAGCAGGACCTCCTCGACACGCACGGGGTGCGGGTGCTGGACCCCAGCGCGAGCACCGCTGAGCGGGTGCGGGAGGTCGTCGGGGACCGCGAGGTGTGGATCCACATCGACTGGGACGTCCTGGAGCCGGGCGCGGTCCCCGCCGCCTACCGGGTGCCCGGCGGCCTGCTCCCCGGACAGGTCGCCGCCATCCTCGCGGCCCTGCGGCCCGACCGGGTCGCCGGCCTGGAGATGGCTGAGCTCGAGGCGACGGGCACGCCGGCGGACGCAAGCGCCGTCGCCACCATCCTGGCGACCGTGGAGCCGCTGATCAGCGCCCTGTGAGGGTGTGTACCGTGCGGGCATGTCCCGCCAGCTCCACCTGCTCCTCGCCACCGCCAAGCCGCGCCGCTCCATCGGCCTCGACGTCCTCGCGCCGTCGACCACCACCCTGCGGGTGCTGCCCACCGACCTGGACCTCTACCTCCACGTCAACAACGGCACCTACCTGCAGATGATGGACGTGGCCCGCAGCAACTACATCGCCGACCTCGGCGGCTTCCCGCGCCTGAACGAGAAGCGCTGGTACCCGGTGGTCGCGGCGTCGACGATGACCTACCGCCGCTCCCTGCGGCTGGGGGACCGGGTGGAGATCACCACGCGCGTCGTCGGCTGGGACGAGCGGGTCGTCTACCTCGAGCAGGTCTTCACCCGGCGGGGTGAGCGCTGCGCACGCGGCGTCGTCGCCGGGCGCTTCCTCACCCGCGGCTCGGGGGAGCGGGTGCCCGCGCCGCAGGTCGTCGCGCACCTCGCCGGCGCCGAGCTCGCCTCGCCGGAGATCCCCGACGACGTCGTGCGCTGGGCACGCGCCGTCGACGTCGCCCACCGCGGGGCGTGAGATCGCCCACGCCGAATGGACGCGGCACGGCCGAGGTCCGGGGGTAGGGTGAGGGCGTCGCGGTGGTCAGCCGACCGGGTTGTTCCGGTGGCGGACCTGCTGCAGCGAGACTCTCGGCGAGACTGGACCATCTGACGTCCGTCGCCCCGGGTGCTGCGTGTGGGCCGTCCCGCCGCGATGTGTGTCGTCACTCCGGAGGAGGAGTCAGTGGCTCGAGGAGCCCAGCGCCCGTCGGGCGCTCGCCGTACTGCCCCGCGCAGCACGCAGAAGCGCAAGCACCAGGACAACAGCGGGATCATCCCCGTGCTTGCCCGCGCCGTCCGCGAGGTCGAGGGTGCGGTCACGCGCGAGCGGGTGGTGCCCTCCACCCGCACGAAGTTCCAGGCCATCGCGCTGCTCGTGCGCGAGGAGCGGGCCCGCCTCAAGGCGGACACGACGCTCAACGAGGCCCGCCGCGGCGAGGAGCTCAAGCGCCTCGACGGCATCGCCACGATCCTCGCAGTCACCGCCGCCCGCGACCCGCGCCTCCTCGCGCTCATCGCCGACGAGGCGATCGTCTCGCCCGAGGCCCGCGAGCTGCGCCGTGAGATGCTCCTCGAGGCCGGCTTCGACGTCCCCGAGGAGGAGGAGCCCGAGGCCGAGGAGGCCCGCGAGCCCTCCGCCGTCGAGCAGCGCCAGGTCGTCCCGCAGGCCGTCGTCTCCCGCCAGATGGCCAACCCCTTCCTCGAGCCGGACTACGACGCCGTGCGCAAGCCGCCGGCCCGCCCGCGCAGGCTGGCCGGCTGGGAGCTCATCGAGCCGCTGCTGCGCTCCTTCGAGTACGGCGGCGAGGCCGCGTGCATGACGCTGCCCCCGCCGAACGGCACCCGTGTGCCCCCCGGGCTCAAGCTCATGCCCCACCAGTCCCGCCTCGTCGAGGCCGCCGCCGAGGGCCACCGCACCTTCCTGCTCGCCGACGAGCCCGGCCTGGGCAAGACCGCGCAGGCGCTGCTCGCCGCGCAGGCCGCCGACGCCTACCCGCTCCTCGTCGTCGTGCCCAACGTCGTCAAGACGAACTGGGCGCGCGAGGCGGAGCGCTGGACGCCCGCCCACCGCGCCACGGTCGTCCACGGCGACGGTGAGGACATCGACGCCTTCGCCGACATCATCGTCATCAACTACGAGATCCTCGAGCGGCACGTCGGCTGGCTCGGGAGCCTTGAGCTCGGCGTGCGCGGGATGGTCGTCGACGAGGCGCACTTCATCAAGAACAAGAAGTCCCAGCGCTCCCAGCACGTCCTGGGCCTCTCGGAGCAGCTGCGCTCGCGCCCGTGGGCCCCGCTCCTCATGGCGCTGACCGGTACCCCGCTCATCAACGACATCGAGGACTTCACGGCGATCTGGCAGTTCCTCGGTTGGATCGACGACGAGAAGCCGCTCGGGGACCTCATGGAGGCGCTCGAGGAGACCGGCCTGGTGCCCTCGGACCGCGGCTTCTACGCCGCCGCCCGCAGCGCCGTCATCGAGCAGGGCATCGTGCGGCGTCGCAAGATCGACGTCGCCGCCGACCTGCCCGCCCGCCGCATCGCCGACGTCTTCGTCGAGCTCGACGACGCCGCGGGCCGCTCGATCCGCGACGCCGAGCGGGCCCTGGCCCGCCGTCTCGTCACCCGCTACCAGAAGGCGCTGGAGGTGCGGCACGGGGAGAACGTCGTCGAGGGCATCGACCACGAGCTCGTCCGGCAGGTCGCCGTGTGGGAGACGACGAGGACCTCGGAGAAGAAGTCCGAGGACAACGTCTTCACGATGATGCGCAAGCTCGGTTCGGCCAAGGGCGGGGCCGCGGCCGACTACGCCGCCCAGCTGGCGCGCAACGTCGGCAAGGTCGTGTTCTTCGCCAAGCACATCGACGTCATGGACGCCGCGGAGGAGCTCTTCACCCAGCGCGGCATCCGCTTCGCCTCGATCCGCGGGGACCAGACCTCCACGGCCCGGCAGCGCAACATCGACGCGTTCACGAACGACCCCGAGGTCTCGGTCGCCGTCTGCTCGCTCACCGCGGCAGGCGTGGGACTCAACCTCCAGGTCGCGTCCAACCTCGTGCTCGCCGAGCTGTCGTGGACCGATGCCGAGCAGACCCAGGCGATCGACCGCGTCCACCGCATCGGCCAGCCCGAGCCCGTGACGGCCTGGCGGATCATCGCCGCCCAGACCCTCGACACCCGCATCGCCGAGCTCATCGGCTCCAAGGCCGGCCTCGCGGCCCGGGCGCTGGACGGGTCGGACGAGGAGGTCGTCGCCGACGTCCAGGTGGAGATGCTCGTCGCGCTCCTCACCGACGCGCTGACCCCCGCCCCGGCCACCGTCTGACCGCGGGCCGCCGGCCGGGGGAGACCCCGGCCGGCGGACCGGTCAGGTGCGGCGCAGGACGACGGCGGTCGCGTCGTCGTCGGAGTGCGGGTCGCGGACGGCCGTGATGAGCGCGTCGAGGTCCCCGGCGACCGGCCCGCTGAAGGCGTGGCGCAGCCGCTCCAGCCCTTCCGGCAGCGGCTGTCCGCGCCGCTCGACGAGGCCGTCGGTGAACAGGACGACGCCGCCGCCGTGGGGGATCTCGACGACCTCGGTGGCCGGCTCGCCCCGGCCGTAGCCGATGGGCAGGGTGCCGGGGTCGGTGTGCCAGGAGGCGCTGCCGTCCGCGCCCAGGAGGAGCGGGGGCAGGTGCCCGGCGCGCACGTACTCCATCCGGCCCGTCACGGTGTCGATGACGGCGAGGAGCAGGGTGGCCATCTCCCCGGCCATCGTGCGCTTGGCGAGCGTGTCCAGGCCGAGCGTAGCGGCGGCCGCCGAGCTCTCGCGGACGAGCAGCGCCCGCAGCCCGTTGCGCATCTGCCCCATGACCGAGGCCGCCGGCATGCCGTGCCCGGCGACGTCCCCGACGGCGATCGCGAGCCGGCCGTCGGGCAGGCACAGCGCGTCGTACCAGTCCCCGCCCACGCGTCCGCCGTCGCCCGGCGCGTAGCGCGCGTCGATCGACCAGCCCGCGGCGCGGGGGAGGGCCGTGGGCAGCGAGGAGCGGTGGAGGATCTCGGCGGCGCGGCTGTCGGCCAGACCGCGCAGGTAGAGCGCCTCGACGGCGTGGCGCCGCAGCAGGGTGGCGGTGTCGACCTGGTCCTCGGTCCACGGCAGGCTCGAGCCGCGCACGACCTCGCGCCACCGCTCGAAGGACTTGCGCGGGGACAGCCGGACCTCGTCGCCCTCGAGACGGGCGATGGCCTTGTTGTGCGGGTCGCCGCCCCAGTCGACGGCGGTCGCGACCTCGCGGCGCAGCCAGGCGATCGCGTCGCCGTCGGCGAGGTTGACGACGAGGGCGCCCGCGTACGGGCTGTCGGGCACCGCGGCGCCGAGGGAGTCGGTGGCGACGACCTCCTCGCCGGTGCCGGCGGCCCAGCGGAGCACGGCGTCGGCGTCGTCCGGCTCGATCCCCACCCGGGCGGTGCGGCCCTGGGCCCGCACGATGACGCCGTCGGCCTCCATGACCGACAGGAGCGCGGGCTGCTGCACGAGCGCCTCGGTGAGCGGCAGGTCCTCGTCGCGGCTCGCCGCCACGAGGCCCGCGAGGTCGTGCGCCACCCGCCGCGCGGCCGTGATCCGGTCCTCCTCGACCTGGGCGATGAGGCGCAGGGAGAGGACCGAGCCGAGGAACTCCGCGGCGGCGCGGGCCCCGTAGGAGGGGGCGTGCGGGCCGGAGTAGTGGTGGCAGGCGATGAGCCCCCACAGCGTCCCGTCCTTGAGGAGGGAGATCGACATCGACGCGGTCACGCCCATGTTGTGGAGGTACTCGACGTGGATGGGGGAGACGGAGCGGAGCGTCGCGTAGGTGAGGTCGAGGGGCGCGCCGGTGACGGGGTTGAGCTGGGGCACGAGCGGGCTCGGGGTGTACGCGAGGTCGGAGATGAGCCGGATCCAGTTGAGCTCGTACAGCGCCCGCGCCTGGGCCGGGATGTCCGTGGCCGGGTAGTGCAGGCCGTGGAAGGCGTTGAGGTCCGCCCGCTTGGCCTCGGCGACGACCTCGCCGTTGTAGTCGGCGTCGAAGCGGTAGACCATGACGCGGTCGAAGCCGGTGAGGTCGCGGACCTCGCGGGCGGCGACGTTGTAGAGCTCCTCGAGCGAGCGGGCGCGGTTGAGCTCGCCCAGGCTGCCGCGGACGAGCTGGAAGGTGTTGGCGTAGGCGAGCGGCCGCGGCCCCTCCGCCACCTCGAGCTCGAGGACGAGCAGCTGTTCCGCGCCGGGCGGGTGGTGGACGATCGCGTCCCAGGCACCGCCGTCGGGCAGGTGGACGAGCACGGGGTTGCGGTCGCGCACGTCGCCGGGCAGCTGGACGTGCGCGGCGACGACGGCGGCCGCACTCGCGCCGACGACCTCGTCCAGTCTGCGGCCCAGGACGTCGTCGACGGGCCGGCCGAGGAGCTCGGCGGTGTTGGCCGAGGCCTGGACGACGACGCCGTCGTGGAGGGCGAGGAGGACACCGCGCGGCTGGACCGAGCCGGGTACGTGGATGGGCTCCCGTGCGCAGTTGTCGAGGTCGACGGGGACGTCCGCAGCCAGCGCCAGGTCATCGGTCATGCAGGTCTCTCTCCTCGCGGGTGGAGCCTCAGTCTGCCAGGTCGCAAAGCCGTCCCGGGAAGCGGCGCCGTCCCCCACACTTGGGCGCAGGGCGAGGGCGCCCGGTTCGCAGGAGGGGGAGACATGGACGACGCGCAGCAGGAGACGACGGCGACACCGGTGACGGCGGAGACGACAGTGACGACGGAGGCACCGGCGACGACGGTGAGGAGGCCCGACCCGTGCGCGACGCACCTCGTCGGCGGCATCTCGGTGACCATCGTCGGTCTCGGCATCCTTGTGTACGGACTGTTCATGTACTTCAGCTACGCCGAGACGACGGGGAGCGCGAGCGCCGTGGTCCTGGGGTGCTTCGTCGCGGCGGTGGGCCTCACCATCTTCCTCGGCGGCGTCCTCCGCGCCGCCGAGGCCCTCGACTACCTGGTCCGCACCCGCTGACAGCCGGACGGGCCCCGCTCCCGGCGAGGGCGCGACGCCGACCGTAGCGCCGAGCGCTGAGGTCCCGCCGACGCCACCCACCGCCGAGAGCCGGCCTTCCCCGGACGCCCGTCCTCAGCCGATGGCGGCGAGCAGCTCCGCGCACGCCTGCTCACAGGCGCGGCACACCTCGGCGCAGATGCGGCAGTGCTCGTGGTGGTCGGCGTGCGAGGCGCACTCGTTGCCACAGGTGCGACAGACCTGGATGCACGCCTGGAGCAGGGCGCGCGTGACGTCGGCGTTGTACGCGGTCTGCCGGGACAGCACGTGGGCGGTGGCCTCGCAGACGTCGGCGCAGTCGAGGTCGGTGCGGATGCAGGCCCGCATCTCGCCGACCATCTCCTCGCCCAGGCACGCGTCCGCGCAGGCGGTGCAGGTCTGCGCGCAGGCGACGAGCGCGTCGATCGTGCGCGCCAGGAGCTCCGGGTCGACTCCCGTCCGGGCAGGTGAGCTGGCGATCATCTCGGCGGTCCTCATCGCGTCCTCCTGTGGTCGGCTCGGGAGCGCCGGGTCGCGCACCCGCTCCTCGACGCTACAAACCACACCGGCCAGCCGCACCCGCACGCTACGGTCGAGCTCCACGGCCGCAGCCCGCGGCACGCTGGAGGGGTAGTGATGGAGAGCAGCGGTCGAAAGCTTGCGGGGTGGCTCGTGCTGGTCGCGATCCCGGTCGCGGCCTGTGCCGAGGAGACCGTGGGATCGAGCGCACCCGCGTGTGAGGCCGCGATCCTCCGGGTGGAGCCCGCATCGGTGGCTCGCGGCGAGGAGCTGACCTTGAGCGGGACCGCGTTCATGGACGGCTGTGCGGACAGCTGCAGCGTGGACGAGGACACAGGGCACCAGTCGTGCGAGGCGGCGTCACCCTACCGCGGGATCACGGTCGAGCTCCTTCCCGACGACGGTGAGCCCGTGGAGCTCACCCGCGTCGACGCGGACGAGGACGGCGCCTTCACCGTCGAGGTGACCGTGCCGGCCGACGCACCCGAGGGCCGGGCGTCGATCACCACGGACGTCGTCTCCGGTGAGCCCGTCGAGGTGACGATCCGCCCGTGACGCTCCCGGCGCACGGTCACCCCCGGGTGGATTCCATCTCCTCGATCACCGCCGGAAGGACCGTGATGAGGACCGGGGAGGCGTAGAAGGTGTCACCCTCACGGGTGACGACGCCGATGTCCTCAAGGGCGAGGAGATCGTCCCGGACGGCGAGCCGCAGCTCCTCGTAGTCGTCCCGCTCGTCAGTGGCCTCGGGGACGTGCAGCCCGTCCGGGGCGACGGCGGACATGAGCGCCATCGCGGTGAGCGGCGGCGCGATCGCTGCGGAAACGCCGTCCTGCTCCTCGAAGAACGCGCTCAGGGTCGTCGCGTAGAGGATGCGGCCGACGACGACCCGCTCCTCGGGGGCGTCGTCCGGCCACGCCCAGGGCGCCACGCCGGCCGCGGGGACGAGCTGACCACTCCGGAGCTCGAGGAACCCGCCGCCCACCAGCCCGGCGACGAGCGCGCTGACCGGCGGGGCGTCCCACGTGGTCTCGACGTCCTCCTCGGCGTCGTAGCCGAACTTCTCCAGCAGCTCGAGCGTCGTCGCCCGCCCGAAGCCCTCGTCAGGGTCGAAGGGGTGCGCGGACCCGATGGCGCGCATGAGGATGTCGGCTCGCCGCATGAGCGGCGCGTCGACGAAGAGGGCGTGCTCGTCGACGTCGGCGAGCACGGACTCCATCGTCTCGTCGTCGGGCATCCGGTCGAGGAACGGCGGCAGGAGGACGTCGTCGTCGAGGTCGCCGTCCGCCCCGGTGTCCTCGCGCCAGAGCCCGTCACTGATCATGACGCGCTCCTCCAGCGGGAGGGAGTTGTACGTCTCCATGTACGCGGCCAGCTGCTCGGGGTCGGAGACGTCCACCCCTTGCTCGACCGCGTAGTCGATGACGTTGGTCCCGAGCGAGCCGCCCGCCGGACGCCGGTTCGCCGGGCGTCGCGCGGCGGGCTTACGGGGACGGCGCTTCTTCTTCGGCATGCCCCTCAGTGTGGCAGCCGCCACCGACACCAGGGGAGCTGGCGTGGCGGAGGAATCCGGCTGTCGGCGAGGGGAGGGGGCGCGGGCCCGAGCCCTCAGTGGCCGGCGGTCGCGGGGACCTCGTTCGCGGGCTTCCTCACGAGGAAGGAGAACGCGACGGCGACGACGGCCAGCGCCGCGCCGCAGAGGAACGCGTCGTGGATGCCCCCGGCCTGCGCCTCGACCGCGCCCAGGCCCTCGGTGACGCCCGCCGCGGTGCGCGTGGTCATCACCGTGATGAACAGCGCCGTGCCGGCGCCGCCGGCGAGCTGCTGCAGGGTGTTGAGGATGGCGCTGCCGTGCGAGTACAGCGCCGGCTGCACCGAGCCGAGCGCCGAGGTCATGAGCGGTGTCATGAGGAAGCCGAGGCCCATGCTGAGCAGCACGTGGATGGCGACGACGTGCCACGTGGCGCTGGTCGCGGAGAGCAGGGTCATGAGGCTCAGCGCGGTCGCGACGACGACGGAGCCCGGGATGACGAGCGGGCGCGGCCCGATGCGGTCGTAGAGCCGGCCCACGAGCGGGGCGATGAGGCCCATGGTGAGCCCACCCGGCAGGAGGACGAGCCCGGTCTCCAGCGTCGTCAGCCCCATGACGTTCTGGAGGAACATCGGCAGCAGGATGAGCGTGCCGAACAGTGCGCCCATCGAGATGAGCATCATGAGGAGGCTGACGGTGAAGGTGCGCGAGCGGAAGGGACGCAGGTCGAGCAGGGCGGCGTCCTCGCGCTGCAGGCCGAGCTGGCGCCGCGTGAACAGTGCGAGGGACACCGCGCCGATGACGAGCGGGACCGCCGGGGAGACCGCAGCCCCGCCCTCGGTGGCCTCACCGATGCTGCTCAGCCCGTAGATGAGACCGCCGAAGGCGGCGGCGGAGAGCACGATGGACAGGACGTCGACGGGGACGGCCCGCGGCGTCGTGATGTTCTTGACGAGCGAGCCGCCGACGACGAGCGCGATCGCCGCGATCGGCAGCACCGTGAGGAACATCCAGCGCCAGCCGAGGTTGGCGAGGATGAAGCCGGAGAACGTCGGCCCGACGGCGGGTGCGACGGCGATGACGATGGAGATGAGGCCCATCGTGCGGCCGCGGCGGGAGACCGGCACGAAGGTGAGCACGGTGGTGATGAGCAGCGGCAGCATGACCGCGGTGCCGCTGGCCTGGATGACGCGCGCGGCGACGAGGACCGGGAAGACCGGGGCGACGGCGGCGAGCGCGGTGCCCACCGTGAAGGTGCCCATGGCGGCGAGGAAGACCGAGCGCGTGGAGAAGCGCGTGAGGATGAGGCCCGTCGTCGGGATGACCACCGCCATGGTGAGCATGAACGCCGTCGTCAGCCACTGCGCCGTCGCCGCCGTGACGGTGAACTCCTCCATGAGGCGCGGGATCGCCACGCTCATGACCGTCTCGTTGAGGATCATGACGAAGGAGGCGACGAGCAGGATGCCGATGACCAGCTTGACCTGGCCGGGGATCTCCTCCTCCGCCTCGGTGGTGGCGGGGGTGGTGCGCTCGTCGACGCTCATGGGCAGCTCCTGGGACGTGGGATCGTGACGTACGCGGTCCCACGGCGCTCGGTCACTCCCGCGGGGGCAACCTCGCGCACCGGCGGCCGAGTCTATGTCGAACAAGCGAGTGGGACGGAGCCTTATTCCGTGCTCCGTCCCACTCCGCCGCGCTGCTGTCAGTCGAGCTGCACGGTGCCCGAGTCCCCGCCGTCGTAGCGCTCACCGGCGACCTTGGACTTGATCATGCTGTAGAGCTGGACGACCTTGCCGCCGGGGGTGTCCCAGTACTGCGCGGCGTGCGTGTCGATCTTGAGGAGGACGACGCCGGGGGTGTCCGGGCCGTCGGGGAACCACGCCTCGACGAAGCTGTTCCACAGCTCCTCGGACTTCGCGCGGTCGCGGACGACGGACGCGTTTCCGGTCACCGACACCCACGAGTCCCCGGAGCTGAAGGAGACGTTGACCGCCGGGTTGGCGGCCACCTCGGAGACGGTGTCGGAGCGGTCGTCGGCGAAGAACCACAGGTCGCCGTCGAACTCGACCTCCTGCAGGCCCATCGGCCGGCTCACCAGCCGCCCGTCGGCGTCGACCGTCGTGAGCATGGCGATGCGAGCGTCCTTCATGAGCTCGGCGACCTTCTTGATTCCCTCGTCAGTCATGTGTCCTCCTCGTGGGCAGCCGGCCCTCACGGCCGGGACCTTCCCACCGAAACACGCGCTGCCGGGCCGCGCGACCGGAGGTGCCCTACGCCGTCGTGAGGTGCTCGCGCACCGCCGCGGCGACGGCGTCCGGGTCCAGCCGGTGGTCGGCGCCCGCGACCGCGCGGTGCCGGCCGCGGGGGAAGGACTCCCCGACGGCGACGGCGGAGGCCCGGAGCATCGGCCACGTCCCCTCCCCGTGGAGGGCCAGGACGGGGACGTCGATCGCTCCGAAGGCGGCCACCTCCGGGTAGCGCCGCGACAGCGCGGTGTCGTAGACGGTGCTGGCCGCCAGCGCCTCGCGCTCCGCCCAGCCCGGCAGCTGCCTCATCTGGGCCACCACCGCGGCGGGCAGTCCGACGGCGGAGGTGAGGAAGAGGGCGACGGCGTCACCTCGCCGCCCCTCACCGACGAGCCCGTGCAGCTGCTCGGGCAGGTCCGGTGGCGCGGACAGCGGGAAGTCCGGGGTGGCGAGCGGCGGCTCGAAGACGACGACCCGCGCCACCGGGAGACCCGTCGCCGCGGCGGCCAGCGAGAGCAGCCCGCCGGAGGAGGAGCCGATGACCGTGACCCCGCTCCCGCCGTCGTCGCCCGCCGCGCCGAGCGCCGCCTCCACCACCGCGGCCAGGTCCGCCAGCTCCCGCTCGACGGCGCCCTCGACGCCGGGGGACAGGTCCCCGCTGTGCCCGCGCGAGCGCCGGTCGTAGACCGTGACCCGGAGGTCGCCGCCCAGCGCCTGCGCGAGCGGCAGCGCGGAGGAGTGCTCGCTCAGCGCCCCGTTGACGACGACAGCGGGCGGTCCCTCACCCACGCTCCGGCAGGCGATCGTCGTCCCGTCCTGCGACGTCACGTGGTCCACGGAGCTCCCCTTCCCTCGAGGCAGCCGCGCTGGGCACGGCCGGCTGCCGTGGTCGGGGCACAGCCTGCCACCGGCCCGCTCGCGGCGGAAGGGGTGACGCATCACTCGTCTCGCAGGCCGGGTCCGGGCGGCGGAGCGGGCGGCCGCGCTCGTAGTGTTGACGGCGAGCCGTCACGCCGTCGGCCGCGTGCCTCCAGACCGCGGCCCGGCGCCCTCCCGGCCGGCTCTCCCGTGTCACCGAGGAGTCTGCCTGTGCCCATCGCCATCCTCGCCCTCGCGCTCGGCACCTTCGGGATCGGCACCACCGAGTTCGTCATCATGGGGATGCTGCCGATCGTCGGCGCGGACCTGGGCGTGGACGTCCCGACGGCGGGACAGTACGTGTCCTCCTACGCGATCGGCGTCGTCGTCGGTGCGCCGCTGCTCACCGCGCTGACCGTGCGCCTGGCGCGCCGCTGGACGCTGGTCGGGCTGCTCGTCCTCTTCACGCTCGGCAACCTGCTCTCCGCGCTCGCCCCCACGCACGAGGCGCTGCTCGCCACGCGGTTTCTCACCGGCCTGCCGCACGGCGCGTTCTTCGGCGTCGGGGTGCTCGTCGCGGCCTCGCTCGTCGCCCCGGGCCGCCGCGGCCAGGCGATGGCCACGGTGATGCTCGGCCTCACGGTCGCCAACGTCATCGGGGTCCCGGCGGGCACCTTCATCGCCCAGCAGCTCGGCTGGCGCTGGACCTTCGCGGCGATCGCGCTCGTCGGGGTCGTGGCGACGGTCGCCGTCGCCCTCCTCGCGCCGCGCGGTGAGCGGGACACGACCGCGGCCGGCTCGCTGCGCGCGGAGCTCGCCGCCTTCGCGCGCCCGCAGGTGCTCCTCACCCTCGCCGTCGTCATCTTCGGGCTGGGCGGCCTGTTCGCCAGCTACAGCTACGTGACGCCGATGCTCACCGACGTCTCGGGGCTCGCGGAGTCCTCGGTGCCGTGGGTGCTCGTCCTCGTGGGCGTCGGGATGACGGCCGGCTCCTTCCTCGGCGGGCGCATGTCCGACCGCAGCACCCTCGCCAGCCTCACCGGCGGGCTCGTCCTCGTCATCGCCGTGCTCCTCGCGCTCACCGTGTTCCTCGACAGCCCGGTGGTCGCCGTCGTGCTCCTCGTCCTCCTCGGCTTCGGCAGCCTCGCCCTCGGCCCGGCGATCCAGATGCGGATCGTCGAGCAGGCCGGGGGCGCGCCGACCATGGTCTCCGCCGGTGTGCAGTCCGCCTTCAACATCGCCAACACGATCGGCGCGTGGCTGGGCGGCGCCGTCATCGCCGCCGGCGCGGGCCTGCGGGCCCCCAACCTCGTGGGTGCGGCGCTCGCCGTCGTCGGCCTGGTCCTCCTCGGCGCCTCCGCGCTCCTCGAGCTGCGGCAGCGACGGACGACGACGACGGCGCAGCAGCCCGAGCCGGTCCCGGCCGCCGCGTAGCGCTCGGCTCAGGCGGGCAGCAGCCAGTCGTTGGGGGCGAAGAGCTCGTAGTGCACCCGTGCCGAGGGCACCTGGGCCTTCTCGAGCTGGACCCGCACCGCCTGGAGGAACTCGTTCGGGCCGCAGACGAGGATCTCGGCCGCCGGGTCGAGGGTGACGGTGCCGAGGTCCATGAACCCGGTCCGCGCACCGGGGGCGGTGCCCCGCTCGAACCACGTGTGCAGGTCGGCGCGGGGCAGCCGGCCCACCACCGCGCGGAGCTCGTCGACGAGAGCGGCGTCGTCGGCGTCGCGGTCGGCGTGCAGCACGGTGACTGGCCGGCCGGCCTCGCGCTCGGCGAGGTGGTGGAGGATGCCGAGCATCGGGGTGAGGCCGATGCCCGCCGACACGAGGACGACCGGCCCGCTGCCGGCCTGCTCGACCGTGAGGTCGCCGAAGGGCAGCGTCACCTGGAGGTCGTCCCCGGCGTGGAGGTTCGCGTGCAGCCACGAGGAGACCTCACCGGCCGGGTCGCCGGCGGTGGAGGTGACGCGCTTGACGGTGAGGCGCCACCGCCCGGTGCCCGCGGGGCCGGACAGGCTGTACTGACGCAGCTGGCGCGCGCGGTCGGGCAGGGTCACCCCGACGGAGACGTACTGCCCGGGTACGAAGTCCGGGAGCGGCCGGCCGGGGTCCGGGGAGGCGAGCACGAAGGAGTCGACGTCGGTGGACTCCTCGACGCGCTCGACGACCCGCGCGGTGCGGAAGACGTCCCCGGGCGCCACGCCGGCGCCCGCGTAGAGCTCCGCCTCGAAGGCGATGAGCGTGCGCGCCATGATCCAGTAGACCGAGTCCCACGCCGCGGCGACCTCCGCCGTGACGACGTCCTCGCCCAGCACCTCGACGATCGCGGCGAAGAGGTGGTCGTGGACCACCTGGTACTGCTCGGCGGTGATGCCGAGGGAGGCGTGCTTGTGCCCGATGCGCTCGAGCAGCTCGCGCGGGCTGGGGGAGCCGGGCGTGACGAGGAGGGTGGCGAAAGTCGCGACCGAGGCCGCCAGGGCCTTCTGCTGGGCGCCCTGGGCCTGGTTGCCGCGGTTGAAGGTGTCGCGCAGCAGCTCAGGGTGGGCGGAGAACATCCGGCGGTAGAACGTCGGTGCGATCTCGCCGATCTTGCTGCCCACCAGCGGCAGCGTGGCGGTGACGACGGCCTCGTGCTCCGGGCTCAGGCGCTCCTCGACGGTGGCGGTCGGCATCTCGAGCTGTGCGGTCATGGTGTCCCCTCGTGTCGTGTCCGTGGCGACAGCGAGAGGCGGTGCGGTCGGCAGCCCCCCGGTGCCTCCCCGACCCTAGGGACCGGCTCGACCGCCGGATGCGGGACCAAGGTCCTCCCGCGCTGCCGCGGCGGTGCCCGTGGATAGGGTGGTGACGCGGCCGGCGCAGGCCGCGGCGTCGACCCAGGGGAGTGACCGGCATGACCGCAGCGACCACCACCGTCCGCGTCCCCGACGGTGACATGCCCGCCCAGCTGTGGCTCCCGCCGTCGGGAACCGGGCCGGGGATCGTGCTGCTTCAGGAGATCTTCGGGGTGTCGGAGTACATCCGCTCGCGCGCCGCGGACCTGGCCGCGCTGGGGTACGTCGTGCTGGCGCCGGAGCTGTACTGGCGTGCGGACGGCGGCGTGGACGAGTCGAGCGAGGCGTTCCTCGAGCAGGGCATGGCCTTGCAGGCGCAGCTGGACTGGGAGACGACCGTGGCCGACGCCGTCGCATCCGTCGGCGCGCTGCGCTCGCGGCCGGAGGTGGCCGGCGGCGTGGGGGTGCTCGGGTTCTGCTTCGGCGGGGGCGTGGCCTTCAACGTGGCGGCCGTGACCGACGTCGACGTGCTCGTCTCCTACTACGGCTCCGCGCTGCCGCAGCTGCTCGGCCTCGCGGACCGTGTGAGCGCGCCGAGCCTGCACCACTTCGGCACCGCGGACGCCTACCTCCCGATGGAGACGGTCGAGGAGATCCGCGCGGCGGTCGCCGGGCCCGAGGTGGAGCTCCACCTGCACGACGGCGCGGGCCACGCCTTCGACAACCCGCACCCGCTGTTCCACCACGAGCGGGCGAGTGCTGACGCGTGGCGGCTCACGACCGACTTCCTCTCCCGCCGCCTGCCCGTCTGAGCCTCGCGCCTGGGTGCTCCACAGAGCGGCCTGGCGTCCTGGCCTCGCCGCGGCCTGTGGAGGGCGGGCGCGCCTGCCGTTGACTGCGGGCGATCCTCGGTGTGGCACCGCAGCCGCGGGCCGGGACGGAGGGGAGACGCTCATGGCAGAGACGCCCGTGGAGGACATGGAGCCGTGGGAGCGCGACGTCGGGTTTGCCCTCGAGGAGCCGCTCACGGTCTGGCCGCGGCGCCCGGCGCCCGCGCGCGAGCAACCGCCGAACGCCGGGCAGCCGTGGACGGACGCGGAGTACGAGGAGATCCTCGCCGCCGCCCGGGAGGGCGTCACCGACATGGACGACGTCGCCACGCGCCTCGGGCGCTCACGGAACCCGACGCTGATGAAGGCCAGGCGGCTGCTGCCACCGGCCGAGCGCTCGGCCCCGCCGGACCGCGTCATGCGGATGCTGCGCGAGCACCTCGAGGAGCCCGACTACGACTGGGAGCGCGTCACCCTGGAGGAGCTGCCGCCGCGGCCGGTCATCAACCCGCCCGCGCTCACGGGCATCCCGGGACTGGACCGTGAGGACCTCGTGCGGATCTGCTACGCCCTGGCGCTGGCCGGGGGCGTGGCGGGTGAGGACCTCATGTCGCGGGTGACCCGGGAGGTGGTCAAGCGCGGGCTGACCTTCGCGCTCATCGAGCTCCGGGTGGACCGGCTGCTGCACCTGGGGGCGGAGGTGACATGGGACGAGGCCCGTTCCGACGCCGGCCGCTGGGTCATCACCGTCCTGGGGCCGGCCGCACCCGAGTGGCCCTACGTGGACGAGGAGCACGTCGTGCCGCCCTACTGGTGACCGGTGGCACGGGGGACCCGGCGGCACCGGCGACCGGCGGCACTGACGGCTGGCGGCACGGCCGACCGGCGGCACTGGCGACCGGCGGCACTGGCGGCTGGCGGCACGGCCGACCGGCGGCACTTGCGACCGGCGCCCTACTCTCGGCCGGCGGCACTGGTGACCGCCGCCCTACTGGTGACCGGCGGCCCTGGCGACCGGCGGCTCCGGCGGGGCGCTGCGCCGTCGTCCATGATGGACGGAGCCCCCGCCCCACCGACCGACGGAGCCCACGCCGTGAAGATCCTCCTGCCCGACTCGCTGCCGCTGGACCCGACCCTTCCCGACGGCGTCGACGCGGTCACGTACGACGCGTCGGCTCCCGTGCCGCCCGAGCACCGCGATGCGGAGGCGCTGGTCGTGTGGGGCGGCTCCGGGGAGCACCTCGCGGAGGTGGCGGGGGAGATGCCGAACCTGCGCTGGGTGCAGTCCCTGGCCGCCGGGCCGGACTCGGTGCTCGCCGCGGGCTTCCCCGACGACGTCGTCATCACCTCGGGCGCGGGGCTGCACAGCCCGACGGTCACCGAGCACGCACTCGCGCTGGTCCTCGCGCTGCTGCGGCGCCTGCCGCAGGCGGCGGAGGCACAGGTCGCCCACCGGTGGGACCGCCGGATCGGCGGGGTCCAGCCGCTGCACCCGGCGGGCGCGGTCACCACGCTCATCGGGGCTCGGGTGCTCGTGTGGGGCTTCGGGAACATCGGGCAGACCCTCGCGCCGGTGCTCCAGTCGCACGGCGCGACTGTGCGGGGCGTGGCGAGGAGCGCGGGGGAGCGGGCCGGCTTCGAGGTGGTCGCCGAGGAGGACGTCGAGGCGGAGCTGGCGCGGACGGACGTGCTCGTCATGATCCTGCCGTCCACGCCGGCGACGGAGAAGGCACTCGACGCGCGGCGGCTCGCCGCGCTGCCGGAGCACGCCTACGTCGTGAACGTCGGGCGCGGCTCGACCGTCGACGAGGAGGCGCTTCTTGCCGCTCTCATCGACGGGACGATCGCGGGCGCGGCACTGGACGTCACCGCCGTCGAGCCGCTGCCCGAGGACTCGCCGCTGTGGGACGCACCGAACGTCATCATCACCCCGCACGCGGCGGGTGGCCGACCGGTGGGCGCCGACGAGCTCGTGGCCCACAACCTGCGCGCGCTCGTCGAGGGGCGGGAGCTGCGCAACGTCGTCGAGCGGTAGTGCCTCAAGCTTCCGCTCGGTCTGCCGATAGATCGGAGGACGAGGGGAGACAGGTATGGACGGGGTGCTCTCGATCACCCAGCGGATCGCGGGGATCCAGGCGCAGCTGACGGCGTTGTCGACGCCGCCACCGGCGACCGTGGACACCGCTGGCACCTTCGACCGGCTCTTCACGCAGGCGACCGGGGAGTTCGCGCCGGTCACCGCAGCCGCAGCCGCGGCCCCCGCTGCCGCCGCTCCGACCGGTGTGCTCAACGCCAAGGGCGTGCCCACCGACCTCGCGATGTACGACAACGGCAAGATCCCCGCGCAGGCGCTCGCCCCGATCGGCGCGACCGGTCACAGCATGTGGGCGCCCGCGGCGGCGAACTTCGAGAAGCTCCTCGCGGACGCCAAGGCCGACGGCGTGGACATCGGCATCAACGACTCCTACCGCACCTACGAGCGGCAGCTCGAGCTCGTCGACCGTCTCGGCCTCTACAACGAGGGCGGGCTGGCCGCGGTGCCGGGCACGAGCAACCACGGCTGGGGCCGGGCGGTGGACCTGCACCTCAACGGTGAGGCCCTCACCTGGATGCGTGCCAACGGTGAGAAGTACGGCTTCGTCGAGGACACCCCGCGGGAGACCTGGCACTGGGCGTACTACCCCGACCGGGTGCAGTCCCCGTAGCCCCGGGCGATCGCCTACCGTGGCCGGATGAGCACCACTCCTGATCTTCAGCCCGTCCTGCCCGCGCACGAGGTCCGACTGGGTCTGGACACTTTCGGCGACATGACCGTCGACGAGGACGGCCGCCCGCGCTCCTTCGGCCAGGTGCTGCGCGAGGTCGTGGAGCAGGGCGTGCTCGCCGACGAGGTGGGCGTGGACGCCATCGGCCTGGGCGAGCACCACCGGGACGACTTCGCCATCTCCGCGCCCGAGATCGTGCTCGCCGCGATCGCCTCGCGGACGAGCCGGATCCTGCTCGGCACCGCCGTGACAGTGCTCAGCTCCGACGACCCGGTCCGCGTCTACGAGAAGATGGCGACCCTCGACGGCGTCTCCGGCGGTCGCGCCGAGGTCACCCTGGGCCGTGGCTCGTTCACCGAGTCATTCCCGCTGTTCGGGCTCAACATGTCCGACTACGAGCGGCTCTTCTCCGAGAAGCTCGACCTCTTCGCGCTGCTGCGCAGCGAGGAGGCGGTCAGCTGGGAGGGCACCGTGCGCGGCCCGCTGCGCGACGCCCAGGTGTACCCGAAGACCGAGGCCGGGACGCTGCGGACGTGGATCGGTGTGGGCGGGTCGCCGGAGTCGGTGGTCCGCGCGGCGCGCTACGGCATCCCGATGATGCTCGCGATCATCGGCGGGGAGCCCTCGCGGTTCGTGCCCTTCGCCGACCTCTACCGCCGGGCGTTGACGGAGCTGGGTCAGCCCGAGCTGCCCGTGGGCGTGCACGCGCCCGGCTTCGTCGCCGCGAGTGACGAGCAGGCGCGCGAGCTGATGTTCCCCCACTTCAAGGCGAACCGTGACCGCATCGGCGCCGAGCGTGGCTGGGGCCCCACCACCCGCATGCAGTTCGACATGGAGGTGGAGAACGGGGCCGTGTTCGCCGGCTCACCCGAGACCGTCGCTCAGAAGATCGCGAAGACGGTGCGCCAGCTCGGGCTCAGCCGCTTCGACCTCAAGTACAGCAACGGGCCGATGCCCCACCGCCACAGCCTCGAGGCGATCCGGCTGTACGGCACCGAGGTCATCCCGCGGGTGCGGGAGCTGCTCGCGGGCTGAGGCGTGCAAGGTGCGGGGTCCTGCGTCCGGCCCGTGGCGGCTGACCGTCACTGAGTCAGTCGTCGTGCCCGTCCCGCCTACGGTCCCGTATCAGCGGCCCGTCGTCTGGTCGGTCGCCGTGCCCATCAGGTCAGAATGGAGGCTCTTCTCCGGCGCTCCACGCCGGGCCGGCCGCGTTGTCGCCCAACCCCGGGCCGGCGTCACCGTCGCCCCATGCCGGGAACGAGCGCTGGGGCAACGGCGGTGGCGTCCATGCGCCAGTCACGGCGCTTCCCGCGGCGACCTCGGCCAGAACCGCGTCGACCACCTCGGCGGGCACGCTACTGCCGGTGCGGCGCATCTCCTTGCCGATGCGGCGCAGCCCAGCTGCCGTCTCGCGCGGCATCGGGATGACCGTGCCGTCAGTGCGCCGCAGGTAGCCGTGGCCGGTCATGGTGGTCCAGGCGTAGGTGCCGTCTGAGGCACGCGCAACGGTGAACCCGCCCTGGCTCTTGACGGCGTGGACGCGGGTGCACTGGGGTCCGAGGTTCCACACCGAGGTCTCCCCACCGTCCTGCCACTCGTAGATGTGGTCGAGCTGGCAGTGGCGGGCCGGGGTCGAGCAGCTCGGCTCGATGCACGTCCGGTCGCGCTCGCGGACGAGGTCTGCCATGGCGGCGGGCGGCTCGTACCGGGTGCGGCCGACGTCGAGCACCTGCCCGGTCACCGGGTCGCTCACGATCCGCCGCCACTGACCGCCGGCGGCGAGCGCCCGGGCGACCTCGGGGGCGATAGGGCCGTAGCCCTCAAGCTCGGCGACCGGCTCGGGATCCCGCTCGAGCGCGTTGCGCGCCGGAGCGTTGAGGTCAGGCAGTGCTACGGCGAGCGGGACGTTGAGGCGGACCTCGACGGGCAGCCCGCCGATGGTGCCGAGACGCACCGCGGGCAGCCGGCCACCGGGCAGACGCTGCCCTGGGACCGGCGGCGCCGCTCCGTAGGGCACCTCGGTGCCCTTCCTTCGTCCGGCTCGCTTCGGGCCGGGGGCTGCCTTCGCCTCCGCGGCACCAGCCCCGGGCGCAGGTGGCTCGTCGGAGTCGGTGGCCGCTTCGTCTGCGGGCAGACCTGGCACCTCGGACCCGGGCGCCGATTCATCTGCGGACAGACCTGGCCCCTCGGACCCGCGCGGTAGTTCGTCTGCGGGCACACAAGGCCCCTTCGAACCGGACGGCGGATCGGCCACACGCCTTGCTGGCACCTCACCACCAGCTGCGGTCGGCTCCGCCACGCCAGCTGCGCCGTCGTCAGCTCCCGCGGCCGCCGCCGAGGCGAGCTGCTGCTCGGGAAGCACCCCGATGTACCCGTTGGCGAGGGCGCCGTACGCCATGAGCGAGAAGGCATCGGCACGCAACTGGTCGATGGTGCGGCCGTCGCCCGCGTGCTTGGCGGCGCGGGCCGCGCTCTCGAGCGTGAGGTCGACGGCAACGGCGTCGGCCGCAGGCAGGACGGCGGTCAGGCTCGCCATGCCGTCGGGCAGCGCCCGCGGGTGGTAGACCGTGCGCTTCTGACGGGCGGCCCGATGACGGGCGTCCGCTTCCTCGGGGTCGACGGAGATGACCGCCTTCTCGAGGTCGTCCTTGAGCTGCCGGAGGGTACGGCCGGGCGCCGTCTCGATGACCTCCCACTGGGCGGCGAGGGCGACTTCCGGCGGCAGACCATCGAGCATGGTGAAGATGACCTGCGATCGCGGGTAGTCGATGAGGCCCTGCTCCAGTGCCTCGCCCGTGGCCTCCAGCAGGTTGCCGAACGCCCGACCGCTGGCCGCCATCCGGGTCGCGGCAACCTTGCTCATCTTCAGCCGCATCGCGAGCTCGTGGCCGGCGAGGCACTCGCCCCGGGTTCGGCCGCGGAGGGTGCCCGGCCAGTCGGGGTTGAGTGCCGGTCGCTCAGCCAGCTCCGCCGCCACCTTTACCGCCTGCGCCGCGGCGTAGGACTCCATCCGCTTGTACGCCGCCGTCAGCTCCACGAGCGAGTACTCGTCCACCTCCGTGGGATCGATCGCGGCGAGCAGGATGCCCAGCCGCGGGCCGGGAGGTAGGGGAGCGAGGTAGTCGCCGAGTGCTCCCTCCACGGGAAGCAGCTCGGCGAGGCGGTCGGTGGGCCAGGAGGTCGACCCCGTGGGACCGAAGAGCTCGTCGGCCGCGCTGGGCACAGGGAGAGGGGTGGTGGTGGCCTCGGGCACCGGCTTCCAGTCGCCGGGCAGCATCTCCTCGCGGTGCTCAGCCGGCGCCGGGACGACCGCGTCAGGCTGCCGTTCCGGCTCGGTCCCGTCCCCCTCGAGGTCCATCTCGTCACCTCCCCGTCACGGCGAGAACCTCACTACTCGAACCCTCTCACCGACCTCTGACATTCGACGGCGGCGGTGCCTTTGGCGGGGATAGGTAGGGCCGACGGCGGGTGGTGGGCCGGTGCGGGTGGCGACGGCGGGTGGTGGGCCGGTGCGGGTGGCGACGGCGGGTGGTGGGCCGGTGCGGGTGGCGACGGCGGGTGGTGGGCCGGGTGTCGATGGCAACGGCGGGGGCCGGTGCGGGACCGCGACGGCGGGGGCATGGCCGCGTCCGACCGGCGACGGCGGACGGTGAGCCCGGTGCGGATGGCGACGGCTCGGGTGTCGGGTGCAGGCACGGATGGTGACCTCGCCGGAGGCTGGCCGAGTGGCGGCCGGTGGCGGACGGTCAACAGGCCCCCACGACGACCGCCGCGTGTCCCGCCACCCCGACCCACGCCGTCGGCCGCGGCCCGGCTCGCCGGTGTCAGTCCCCAGTGCCACCATGTGTGCCACCTCGTTGTGCACCGTTGCCGAGGGGAGCCGAGATGGGCCGGACAGGACTGGCGAGGGCTGCCGGACTCGCTGCTGCCGTGAGCGCAGCAGCCGCGCTGGCAGGGTGCGCCGCGTCCGCGGACGAGCCGGTCGAGATCGTCTTCTTCCAGTTCAAGCCCGAGGCCACGGCGTTCTTCTCCGACGTCGCCGCCCGCTTCCAGGAGGAGAACCCGGACGTCCGGGTGACGGTCGACAACGTGCCGAGCGCGGAGACCGCGATGCGGATCCGGCTCGTCAAGGAGGACCCGCCCGACGTCCTCACCTTCAACGCCAACGGCACCTTCGGGGAGTTCGCCTCGGCCGGCGTCTTCCACGACTGGGCCGGCAGCTCTCTTCTCGACGGCGCCCAGGAGGCGTACGTCGAGGTGGTCCAGGCACTGGGCGCAACCGAGCCGGGCGCCGTCAACGGCATCCCCTTCGCCGCCAACGCCTCCGGCGCGCTCTACAACGTCGAGATGTTCGAGGAGCACGGCCGCGAGGTCCCCACCACGTGGGAGGAGCTCCTCGAGACGGCGGAGTACTTCGAGGGCGAAGGCATCGTGCCCCACTTCGCCATGCTCGCCGACGCCTGGACCGCCCAGGCACCCATGGCACCGATCACCGCCCAGACCCAGCCCGAGAGCTTCTTCGAGGACCGCTTCGCCGGGGAGGTGACCTTCCAGGAGGGCTGGCGCGAGGCCTTCGAGAAGCAGGCCGAGCTCTTCGAGCTCACCCAGCCGGACCCCGCCGCCTACGGCTACGAGCAGGGCACGCGCGCCTTCGCGGCGGGCGACGCCGCGATGCTCCTCATCGGCAGCTACGCCGTCCCCCAGATCCGCAGCTTCGAGCCCGACTTCACCGTCGGGTCCTTCGCCCTGCCCGCCACCGACGACCCCGAGCAGACCACGCTCGTCTCCGGCGTCGACATCGTCCTCGCCGCCCGCGCGGACGGCCCGCACCAGGAGGAGGTCGAGCGCTTCCTCGAGTACCTCCTCCAGCCGGACGTCGTCCAGGAGTACGCGGAGCAGCAGGTCGCCATCCCCACCCTGCAGGACCAGCAGAACGACGACCCCGCCCTCGCCGGCATCCAGCCGTACATCGACGAGGGACGGATCGTCGGCTTCACCGACCACCAGTTCATCCAGGCGATCCCGCTCGGCCCGCTGCTCCAGCAGTTCCTCCTCGACGGGAACCTCGACGCCTTCCTCTCCGAGCTCGACGCCAACTGGGACCGGGTGGCCGAGCGCCGCACCTGGGGCCTCGGGGCGGTGGAGGAGCAATGAGGAACGACGGCCGCAAGATCGACCGCGCCTACTACTGGATGGTCCTGCCCGCCTTCGTCCTCTTCTTCGTCCTCCACACCGTCCCGGTGCTCCAGGGCATCTTCTACAGCTTTACCGACTCACCCGGCTACGGGACGTGGAGCTTCGTGGGCCTGTCGAACTACGCGGCGCTCTTCCAGGACCCACGCGTCGTCGACGCCTACCTCTTCACCTTCCGCTTCGCGATCGTCACGACGATCCTCGTCAACGTCATCGGCCTGGCGATTGCCCTGGGTCTCAACGCCCGCATCAAGCTGAAGAACACCCTGCGCGGGATCTACTTCATCCCCTACGTGCTGGCCCTGCTCGTCATCGGCTACGTCTTCTCCTACCTGTTCAACATCTCCCTGCCCTCCATCGGACAGGCGCTGGGCATCGACGCGCTGAGCAGCTCGCTGCTCGCGGACCCGGAGCGCGCGTGGATCGGGATCGTCGTCATGACGGTCTGGCAGGGCGCCGCCTTCACGATCATCATCTTCCTCGCCGGCCTGCAAACCGTCCCCGAGCAGCTGTACGAGGCCGCGGCCCTCGACGGCGCCACCCGCTGGCGTCAGTTCTGGAGCATCACGCTGCCGATGATCTGGGGCTTCTTCACGATCAACGTCGTCCTCGCGCTGAAGAACTTCCTCCAGGTCTTCGACCAGATCATCGCGATGACCGGTGGCGGCCCCGGCACGTCGACCGAGTCCATCGGCGTGCTCATCTACCGCGGCGGCTTCGAGGGCGGCGAGTTCGGCTACCAGACCGCCAACGCCGTGATCTTCATGATCGTCATCGTCGCCTTCGCCTTCTTCCAGCTGCGCATCCTGCGGCGCGAGGAGGTGTCGGCCTGATGTCCGCGGACGCCGTCACCATGCCCCCGCCGCGCGAGAACCGCGGACGACGACGGCGCAAGCCCAGCGGCGTCAACTGGTGGCTCACCGCCCTGCTCCTCGTCGTGTCCCTCACGGTCCTCGTCCCGCTGTACTTCACGGTGGTGACGGCGCTCAAGACGCCCGACCAGCTCGGCGGCACCGGCTTCGCCCCGCCCACCGAGTGGGCCTGGGGCAACTTCGCCGAGGCCTGGCGGACGATCGACTACCCGGCGCGCCTGCTCAACACCGGGCTCATCACCGTGGGCGCCGTCGTCCTCACGCTGCTCACCAACTCGATGGTCGCCTATGCCATCGCGCGCCAGATGCACCGGCGTCTGTTCAAGGCGCTGTTCTACTACTTCATCGCCGCGCTGTTCATCCCGTTCCCGGTGCTCATGCTCCCGGCGGCGAAGCAGGCGGCGATCCTCGGCCTCGACAACCAGGCCGGCCTCATCCTGCTGTACACGGTGTACGGCCTGTCCTTCAACGTCTTCCTCTACACCGCCTACGTCCGCTCGATCCCGGCCGAGCTGGAGGAGGCCGCCCGCATCGACGGCGCGAGCACGTGGGGCGTGTTCTGGCGGGTGGTCTTCCCCCTGCTCGCGCCGATCAACGCGACCGTCGGGATCCTCACCTGCGTGTGGGCGTGGAACGACTTCCTGCTCCCGCTCGTCATCCTCTCCGACCCCGACGCCGCCACCATCCAGCTCGCCCAGTACGTCTTCCAGGGCCAGTTCTCCGCCGACTACACCCTCGCCTTCGCCTCCTACCTCATGGCGATGGCGCCGCTGCTCGTCGTCTACGTCGTCGCCCAGCGGTGGGTGATCTCCGGCGTCACGCGCGGCGCGATCAAGTAGCCGACGACGACGACGGCGACCCCGCCAGCCCCACCATCTCGGCACTCCTGTCCCAGAGCGCGGCCGCCAGAGCGGCGTCGGAAGCCTGCGGGTTGGTCCTGGCGATCTTGTGCCTCACGTAGAACTCACCCGACACCCAGTCGCGCCCTGGGGTGCCCTCGGTGAGGTGGACGAGGAGCTCGGCCCCCTTCTCCGGACTGACGACGCCGCTCAGGTGACGCAGGGGCGTCCGGTAGATGAGCCGCATGAGGCTCGTGGTGTCCGAGGCGAAGTTCGTCCGCACGACCCCGGGGTGGAAGGCCACCGCGGAGAGGCCGCGGGCACCGAAGCGACGGTGGAGCTCCTTGGTGAAGAGGATGTTGGCGAGCTTCGCGTCGCCGTAGGCCTTGTTCGCGGAGTACCGCGCCTCGTTCTGGAGGTCGTCGAGGTCGATCTTCCCGAAGAGCCGAGCGGCCGCGCTCGAGGTGTTGACGATCGACGCGCCGCTCGCCGTCAGCGAGTCCAGGAGGAGGTTGGTGAGCAGGAAGGGGGCGAGGTGGTTCACCTGCAGGGTCTTCTCGAAGCCGTCGACGGTCCGCGCCCTGTCCCCGAAGATGCCGCCGGCGTTGTTCGCCAGGACGTCGATGCGCGGGTAGGCGCTACCAAGCGCGGCCGCGAGGGACCGGACCTGGGCGAGCTCGGTGAAGTCCGCGAGGAAGTGGTCCGCCCCCAGTTCCTCGGCGACCGCCCGGGTCTTCTCCGGGGACCGGCCCACGAGAACGACGGTGTGCCCGTCCGAGACGAGCCGGCGAGCGGCTGCCGCCCCGATCCCGTCACTGGCACCGGTGAGGACGATGGTCTTACCCGGCATGGGGCCTCCGTAGGCGTGGGTGAGCGTGCTCGACGAACGTGCACCGCCTCATCGAACAGTCACTCCTTGCCCGCCGCCAGCGGAGGGCCACGTAGACGAACGTCGAGCGCCGTCTAGTCAAAGGCCCGTTCACCCACGGGCCGTGCCGGCCGAAGACTGGTACCAGGCGGCTGCCCCAGCGCACCGCCCACCCGGGTTCCGAGCCTTGCCTCAACGTGAAAGGAACTCCCATGTCCGTTGTCCTCACCGATCTGCCCGCGCAGCTCTCGGCCTCCCTGGTCGAGAAGCAGCACCACCTGGTCGACACGGCCAAGACCCGCTTCGACAACGCTGTCGTCCGCTACGACGCCTGGTGGCTCGTGTTCGTCGCCGTCCTCCTCGCCCTCGGCTTCGTCCTCGTCGCCGGCGCCGCGATCTGGTGCCTCACCAAGGCCGGTGGGCGCCGCTTCACCGGCGGCATGACCTGGAAGAACGGCTTCTCGCTCTGGATCGAGTGCCGCTGATCTAGCCACCGGACCGGCGGCAGCACCCCGGCACGGGTGCCGAGGTGCTGCCGCCGGCCCACCGCCCCACCACGCAAGGAGGCCGCACATGAGCAACGTCCTGGAGGTCCGTGACCTCACCTACTCCTACGACGGCGTCGTCAACGCCGTCCAGGAGGTGTCCTTCGACGTGCCGAGAGGGCGGATCGTCGGCCTCATCGGCCCCAACGGGTCGGGCAAGTCCACCCTCATCAGGAACGTCTTCGACCTCCTCAAGGCGCAGTCGGGACGGATCACCGTCAACGGCCACCAGCACACGACGATCGAGGCCAAGCAGGACGCCGTCTACCTCGCGAGCAACGACTACCTGCCGGAGTTCCTCAGCCCGCGCGAGTACTACACGATGCTCGGGAAGCTCTACGGCGTCACGCTCGACCACCAGCGGGCGCGCGCCTACTTCCGCGACTTCTCCATGCCGGGCCGCTACGACGACCTCATCTCGGGCTTCTCCCACGGCATGCGCAAGAAGACCCAGCTCGTCGCCGCACTCGTGCTGCGCCGCCCGCTCACGGTGATCGACGAGACGCTCAACGGCGTCGACCTCGAGGCCATGCGGATCGCCGAGCGCGAGCTGCGCGCCCTCCACGAGGACGGCCGCGCTGTCCTGCTGTGCAGCCACGACCTCACCCTGCTCGAGCGGCTCACCGACGACGTCGTGTTCCTCGACCTCGGCCTCCTCGTCCTCGACGGCCCCACGAAGGAGCTGGTCCGCGAGGGCGGGTCGCTCGAGTCGATCGTCTTCGAGCACATCGAGTCGGAGGTGAGGTAGGCCGTGCGCCTGTCCCACGCCCTCGTCGTCGCGCGCATGCTGCTCGCGTTCTTCGGCCGGCGCGTCCTCAGCGTCGGGGCCCTGCGCCTGCGGTCGGTGCGGTTCGCGGCACTGGGCACCGCCGTCGTCCTCCTCGTCTCCCTCACCGCCGTCGCCCGGCAGTTCCTGCTGCCCTACTCGGCCGACCGCGAGGTCTGGGACCTGCTCTTCGCGACGTCGACGGTCTCGCTCGTGCTGTGGGTGATGGTCGCCTTCATCTTCGTCAAGGTGCTCTTCCTCAGCTCCGACGGCGTGCTCGAGCTGACCTACCAGCTCCCGCTGACGAACAAGGAGCGTTCCGTCGCGTTCCTCCTCTTCGAGGCCGCCATCACCCTGGGCGTGGCCCTGGCGACGGCCGTGCCCGTGATGACGAGCGCGGTGCTCCTCATGGGCCCCTCCGCCGTCGGGCAGATCCTCACCTCGATGCTCGCGCCGATCGGCGTCGCCTACCTGGCCCTGAGCCTGTGCCACGTGGTGGCCACCCGGCTGCTGTCGGCGATGCGGACCCGGCCGGTGGCGGACCTGCTCGCGCTGCTCGGCATCTTCGCGCTCATCGTCGCCTACGCCGGCCAGATGACCGACCTCATGTGGCACATGACCGACCCCGCGGCGAGCGGCGCCCTCGTGTGGCCGACGGCGATCGCCTGGCTCGCGCAGCGGGCCGGCCTGGGCGCGGCGATGGCCGCCGTCGTCGTCGTGTGCGCGGTGCTGCTCGTCGTCATCGTCCACGTCATGCCCAGCCGGCACCTGCGCACCGCGAAGTACCTCGACATCCGCCTCCCGCGGCGGGTGGCGGCGCACCTCACCCCCTACGACTGGTGCCTGCTGCGCAGCCAGCACACCTTCATCGGCACGGTCGTGGGGGTCGCGCTCTTCGGCTACCTGCTCGCCGCGACCGATCTCAACCCGCTGTGGAGCCTGTGCACCCTCACCATCGGCGGGCTGTACCTGTTCAGCGCGACCGCACCGCTGCGCGAGCTGACCGGGCAGCGGCAGCCGGCCTGGCGGATCTACCTGCTGTCCCTGCGCCCCCAGCTGCTCCTCATCGGGGCGGTCGGGGCGCCGGCCCTGCTGCTCACGGCCGCGTTCGGACGGGCCGAGGGGACCGTCGTCGTCGTCCTCTCGGCGCTCATCAGCGCCGCGCTCACCACCTGTCTCGGGATCATCGTCCCGAGCGAGAAGGACAACCCGCTGGCGGCGTTCGTCGCACTCGCGACCGCCGCGGTCGTCCTCACCCTCATCGCACTGGGGCTCGGGATGCTCCAGCTGCCCGTGCCCGCCGGTCTGCTCGGCGCCACCGCCCTGTTCGTGGTCTACGCGATCGAGGGCATCCGTCAGGACGAGAAGAGGAGACGCAATGAAGAAGGCAATGCTGGTCATCAACTCCGTCGTCGGGGGAACACTGCTGACGCTCGCCGTCGTCGTGCTCTGCCTGCTGTTCCTCATGTTCTCGGTGGGTGAGGAGCTCGGCCGCCGCGAGGGGCTGTTCGGCGCCCTGTACTTCGAGGCCACGAGCGTCACCGGTGGCGGCGTCGACGCGACGATGGGCATCAACAACACCGTCGGGGTCCTCGTCGTGCTCGGGGTGTGCATCGGCCTCATCGCGCTCGTGCAGATCACCTACGTGGGCCTCAAGCGCTACCGCGACGACCTCATCCGCGAGCGCGCGCAGTCGGGCAGTGGTGCCTGACGTCCGGGTCCACCCGCGCGCGGACGTGCCGGTGTGGGCGGCCGCGCGGCTCGTCGTCACCCAGGTGTGGCCGCTGCTCGCGCTGGCGGCGGTGGCGGTCCTCGCCTCCGCGGTCGTCGCGGTGACGACGGGCGGGATCGCCACCGCCCAGGCCGCGTGGTGGCTGGTGAGGGTCGCGGTGCTCGGGCTCGTCGGCTCCTTCGTCCTGCACGAAACCATGCACCTCGTCGTGCTCCGGCGGGTGGGGACGGTGCGGACGGTCGTCGTGGCCCGGGACCGGTGGCGGGTGTCCCTCACGCCGGTGGGCACGATGACGCCGCGGCAGGTGGCGACGACGGCGCTCGCCGGGCCGCTCGCGTGCGTGCTCCTCGGGCTCGTGCTCCTGCCCGTGGACGCCCTCGTCGCCACCGTCCACCTCGCCCACGCCCTCCAGCTGCTTCCCGTCTTCGGCGACGGCCGGGCGCTGGTCCACGCGGCCCTGGGCCGGGGGCTCGTGGACGACGACGGCGCCCCGGTCAGTCCGTCCCCGTCGCCACCGGGCGGGCCGGGTCGGTGATCCAGTGCGACCACGAGCCGGGGTAGAGGGCAGCGTCCAGCCCCGCCTCGTGGGCGGCGAGCACGAGCTGGGCGGCCGTGACGCCCGAGCCGCAGTAGGCGGCGACCGGGCGGCCGGAGTCCGCACCCGCCTCTGCGAGCAGGGCCCGGAGCTCGGCGGCGGGCAGGTAGCGGCCGCCCGGGTCGAGGAGTCGGCTCGTGGGCAGCGACCGCGCGCCGGGGATGTGCCCGGCCACAGTATCGACCGGCTCCACCTCGCCGCGGAAGCGCTCGGCGGCGCGGGCGTCGAGGAGGACACCGTCGTAGGGGAGGAGCTCGTCGGCCGTCACCGTCGGCATCGTGGACGACGACGGCGCGGCGGCCTGCGTCGGCCCGTCACCTGTCGTCGGAGTCACGTCACCCGCCTCGAGCTCACCGCCCGCCGCGACCCAGGCCGGCAGTCCGCCGTCGAGCACGCGCACGTCTTCGTGCTCGAGCCAGCGCAGGCACCACCACGCGCGCGCCGCGGCGGCCGCCACCCCGCCGTCGTACACGACGACGCGGCGCCCCCGACGCACGCCGAGCCGCTCCATGGCGTCGGCCAGCGTCTCCCGCGAGGGCAGCGGGTGGCGGCCGGCGGCGCCGGGCGGACCCGCGAGGTCGGCGTCGAGGTCGCAGAAGACGGCGCCCGGCAGGTGCCCGGCCACGTAGCCGGCGCGGTCGGGGCCCGCGAGCGTCCACCGGACGTCCAGCAGCAGCGGGTCGCCACGCTCGGACAGCAGCAGCTCCGGGCTCACGAGTGCGCTCATGGCGCCAACTCTTCCACGCGCCCGCCCGTCCGAGCGGCCAGGTGCGCGCCCGCCCGCCATGATGGACGGCAGGTGTCCGCTGCCGCGGCGCCCACGCTCGGAAGGGAAGTCATGGCTGAGACGGTCCACGCCGCCCGCGAGGAGATCCGCACCCTGCTCGTCCTCGGAGCCAGCGGCGACCTCGCCGGCCGCCTCCTGCTGCCCGGCCTCGGTCGCCTGCTCGCCACCGGACGCGCCCCGGAGCTGCGGCTCGTGGGCTCCGGCGTCGACGACTGGGACGACGCGCAGTGGCGCAAGCGGCTCACCGAGGCCTTCGCCGTCCAGCCGAGCATCGAGATGGCGCCGTGGGAGGCCTTCCCCTCCCTCGCCCACGAGCCGGGCGAGGAGACGCTGCGACGCCTCGAGCGTGAGTCCGTCTACGTCCAGGCCGACGTCACCCGGGCCGACGAGCTGCGCGGGGTGCTCGAGCAGTGCGAGGGACCCATCGGGATCTACTTCGCCCTGCCGCCCGCCGTCACCGAGCGCGCGTGTCTCGCTCTCGAGGAGATCGGGCTGCCGGAGGGGACCCGTCTCATCATCGAGAAGCCCTTCGGGACGGACGGGGAGTCCGCGCGGCGGCTCAACGCCGTCGTCGGCAGGCTGGTGCCCGAGGACCAGGTGCACCGCGTGGACCACTTCCTCGGCAAGAGCACCGTCCTCAACATCCTCGGGTTCCGCTTCGCCAACCGGATCTTCGAGCCGATCTGGCGCGCCACGCACGTGGAGAGCGTCGAGATCGTCTACGACGAGGACCTCGCCCTCGAGGGCCGCGCCCGTTACTACGACGGCTCCGGTGCGCTGCGCGACATGATCCAGAGCCACCTCCTCCACGTCCTCGCGCTCGTCGCCATGGACCCGCCCACCACGCTGGGGGACCGCGACGTCCGCGACCGCATCGCCGAGGTGCTGCGCGCCACCCGCGCGGGCGAGCCCGAGGAGCACAGCCGCCGCGCCCGCTACGGCGCCGGCCGCATCGGCGCCCGGGAGGTCCCGGCCTACGCCGAGGAGCCCGGTGTCGACCCCTCGCGGGAGACCGAGACGCTCGCCGAGGTCACCGTCTTCATCGACAACTGGCGGTGGAAGGGCGTGCCCTTCACCCTCCGCAGCGCCAAGGGCATCACGCCCACCCGCAAGGAGGTCGTCGTGACCTTCAAGCCGGTCCCGCACCTGCCCGTCGGTCTGGAGGGCACCTCCCAGCCGGCGCGGGTCCGCATCGGCCTGGGCCCGGAGTGCCTGGACCTCGAGCTCGACGTCAACGGCTCCGGCGACCCGTGGTCCCTCGACCGTGTCACCCTCTCGACGACCTTCGGCGGGGCGGAGCTGCCCGCGTACGGCGAGGTCCTCGCCGGCGTCCTCGAGGCCGACCCGCTCCTGTCCGTCCGCGGTGACGTGGCCGAGGAGTGCTGGCGCGTCGTCGAGCCGGTCCTCGCGGCGTGGAGCGAGGGGCGGGTGCCGCTGGGGGAGTACCCGGCCGGCTCGCCCGCCACCGCGGCGACGGCGAAGGCGGAGACTTCTGTCATTCCTTGACGGCCAGGTACGCCGTCGTTAATGTCCGACTCAACGGGGGGCCTTGCGAGGCCAAAGTAGGCCGTTGCCGTGTGGTGATGTCGCCGCACGGCGGCCGGGCTGTGCACCCCGGAATGTCGGCAGTCCGCATGGGGGTGTGGAACCTGGTGTCCTCGACGTCTTTTCCCGCGTCCCCGCGTTCTCGAGGGGGTGAACGGCGCTTTCTTCTCACCGTGGAGTTGACCACGCAGGCTTGAGCAGAAGAGGAAAAGACATGCAACGTTCCGCAGTACGTGACAGACGCAGGATCGCGGTCGTCGGAGCCGCCGGCGCCGCACTCCTCGCCTCACTGGTGGCGACGCCGCCGTCGGTGGCGCAGGTGCAGGAGGCGGCGGTGAACGGGCTCGAGGTCGAGCAGGAGATGGGCTTCGCCACGCTGACGTGGGAGCCGGTCCCCGGGATCACCGAGTACCAGATCGAGCGCACGCCGGTCGACGAGAGCAACGAGCCGGTCGGCGAGCCGGTCATCACCGGCATCTGGCGGCCCAACCGCCAGGTCGACCAGAGCGTGCCCGCCTTCGCCGACGCGAACTTCGACCCCGGCGACCGCTTCCGCTGGCGCGTGGGCATCGAGGGGGACTTCTCCGAGCCGGTCTACGACACCACCCTGCCGCAGTGGGGCGACCTCGACGTGCCCGGTGAGGGTCTGCGCACCGGCTGGGAGCAGACCTTCGGCGAGCGCTTCACCACGGACGTCGAGGAGGCCGAGTACACCGAGGAGCTGGACGAGCTGAGCGACCGGGTCCGCGTCGTCGAGATCGGACGCACGCTCCAGGACCGGCCGATCAACATGTTCGTCATCGGCTACCCCAACCCGCCGGAGACGGCGGAGGAGGTCGCCGCCGGCAAGACGGCGCTGGTCAACTGCAACGTCCACGGCAACGAGCCGTCCTCGCGCGAGGCATGCCTCATCATGGCGCGCCAGCTGGCCTTCGGTGAGGACGAGCGCACGCTCGACCTCCTGTCCGAGGCCACCATCCTGCTCGTCCCGTCGATCAACGCCGACGGGCGCGCCCTCAACCGGCGCGGCAACGCGACCGGCCAGGACCTCAACCGCGACTTCTCCCTCCTGCGCCAGCCGGAGACCTTCGCCTTCACCGCGATGCTGCGTGACTACCAGCCGGACGCCGCCTTCGACGGTCACGAGTACGGCAACAACCAGGCCGGTGACCTTCCCATCCTCTTCTCCCGGCACCTCAACGTCCCCGAGGTGGTCCACCTGCAGAGCAAGGACCTCGTGGAGAACTGGCTCTACGAGCGCGGCTCGGAGGACGGCTGGTGGTTCTGTCCCTACGGCTGTGAGGGCGGCAGCACGGTGGGCCAGAGCCAGGAGACGATCCTGCGCAACACCCTGGGACTGAAGAACATCGTCGGCGTGCTCCTCGAGGCCCGCAGCTCCGGCGGGGAGACCCGTCCCGCCGACGGCGGCTCCCAGACGCCCGAGGCCCGCAAGCGCAAGACCTACTCGGCGATGTACACCTTCGAGCAGTTCTTCGACTACTTCCACGCCAACAAGGAGCAGATCGAGGCGGCGGGCGAGCAGGGCCGGCAGGAGCAGGCCCGCAACCGCGGGGACATCGTCTTCCGCGGGTCCTACACCGTCGAGCCGTTCCCCGCCCCGCACCCCGGTGAGGCACCGCCCAACCCGGAGATCCCGGGACCCGAGCAGATCCTCACGGCGCCGGTCTGTGGCTACCTCCTCACCGAGGAGCAGTACCGCGGAGTGCGGGAGGACAGCCCGGAGGGCTTTGCGACGACGCTCGAGGACCGCATCGAGGCGCACGGCTGGCGGGTCCAGGAGCGAGCACGCGGGTACATGGTGCCGCTGACCCAGGAGCAGCGCGGGCTCATCCCGCTCCTGCTCGACGGCCAGGCCGCCGAGCCGTGGACCAGTGCCCAGCGGCTCTACGGCCCGGCGAACCACCGCACCACGCTGCCCGACAGCGCGTGCGGGAAGGTGACCGAGCCGCCGTCGCGTCGTACCCCGACGACGGCGGAGCTCAGCTACGCGGGCGACTGACAGTCGCGTAGGTGGCCGGCGCGCCCCGGGGGATACCGTTCCCCCGGGGCGCGCTGCTGCCTAGGAGGGGTACTCCGCGCGGGTGAGGTCGCAGGAGTCGGCGATGAGGAAGCGCAGGACCTCCTCGTCGACGTCGTCGAGGCGCTTGAGGTAGAGGCACGCGTTGCCCGGCTTGTAGGGGCCGAGCCTGGCGAGCTGCTCGGGGTAGCGCTCCTCGTAGCCGCCGATGAGGTAGACGACGAGGTTCGCCTTGCGCGGGCTGAACGCGGCGAGCGGGGCGTCGCCCTCGCGGCCGGACTGGTAGACGTAGTGGTAGCTGCCGAAGCCGATGATGCTCGGCCCCCACATGACGGGCTCCTCGCCGGTGAGGTCCCGCATGATCTCGACGAGACGTTCCGCGTCGGCCCGGCGGGTGGCGTTCTCGACACCCGCGATGAACTCACGCGGGTCGACGTCGGTGGGCTGCACGGCGGCCTCCTTCGGCTCGGGGTGAGCCCACGATAGACCGCCCCAGGCGGCCGCCGGCAGGGGGGGCGCGCCCGGGGCGGGGCCCATCGCACTAGCGGGCGAGCGCCTCGGTGATCGGGGTGTCGCCGTCGGCGAACTCGATCATCTTGCCCACGGTGGCGGGCTCGTCGAGGGCGGCGACGATGACGCGGGCGACGTTCGCGCGGGAGGTCTTGTGCTCCCCGCCGTCGTCGGCCGTCACGAGGTCGATGGAGCCGGTGGGCTCGTCGAGGGTGAGGGCGCCGGGGGCGACGATCGTCCAGTCCAGGCCGGAGTCGCGCACGTGGTCGTCGGCGTCCGCCTTGGCCTGGGCGTAGGTGTAGAAGGAGTTGTCCTCGGGCACGCCGTGGTCCTGGCGCGCGCCGACGAAGGAGACCATGACGAAGCGGCGCGCCCCGGCGAGCTTGGCGGCGTCGACGGTGCGGATGGCGGCGTCGCGGTCCACCGCCCAGGTGCGCTCGGGGCTGCCGCCGCCCGCACCGGCGCTCCACACGACGGTGTCGGCGCCGCGCAGGACGTCGGCGAGCTCCTCGGTGGAGAGGTGCTCGACGTCGGCGACGACGGCGCTCGCGCCGGTCTGCTCGACCTCCTCGCGGTGGTCGGGGTTGCGGAAGACGCTGGTGACGGCGTCCCCGCGCTCGGTGAGCAGGGGCGCCAGCAGGAGCGCGACCTTGCCGTGGCCGCCGATGATCGTCACGTTCGCCATGGTGTTCTCTCCTCGAGGTGGGGGACCGGTGCCTCTCGACGCTAGGCGCACACCCGGAGGTCCGCACATGGGCGGCGCCGCCGGGATCGTTACCGTTCTGTAACTTGGGCATGGTTCGCGGTAAAGCGGATGTCACACGGGTCACTTACGGTGCTGTGCAGGGCGTCACACCGGCGCCCATGTCCACTTCCAACGGGGGATACCTGTGACACCACCTGTCCGTACCACCAACGGATCGCAACGCCGCATCCGTTCCGGCCTCAGCGTCGCCGCCGCCGCCGCGCTGCTGGTCACACTCACCGGCCCCGCGGCCACCGCGGACGACGCCGAGGCAGCGACCACCGCCGCGCAGAGCGCCGTGCAGCTGTCCTCGCCCACGGGCGCCTACTTCATCGAGTTCGCGCCGCAGCCCACCACTCGCGGCGGAAGCACCGCGAGCATCCAGCGCGCCCAGCGCAGCTTCGCCGCCGAGGCGGAGTCCGCGGGTGTCGAGCTCGAGGTGCGCCACGAGTTCAGCACCCTGTGGACCGGCATCTCGGCCGACATGGACGACGCCGCCGCCGAGATCGTCGCCGACCTGCCCCAGGTCAAGGCCATCTACCCGGTGCTGCCCGTCGCAGCGCCGGAGCGCCCCGTCTCCGAGCCCGAGCTGGTCAGCGCCCTGTCGATGACTGGCGCGGACATCGCCCAGAGCGAGCTCGGCTTCGACGGTGAGGGCATCCGCGTCGGCATCATCGACACGGGCGTCGACTACGACCACCCCGACCTCGGCGGCGCCGGCGTCGACGGCGAGACCGAATTCCCCTCGGACAAGGTCGTCGCCGGGCACGACTTCGTCGGCGACGACTACAACTCCGACCCGGAGAGCGACGCGTACCAGCCCGTCCCCATGCCCGACGGCGACCCGGACGACTGCAACGGGCACGGCACCCACGTGGCCGGCATCGTCGGCGCCGACGGCGACGTCGACAACGACGGCGTGCGCGGCGTGGCCCCGGGCGTCGAGCTCGGCGCCTACCGCGTGTTCGGCTGCGAGGGCTCCACCGAGTCCGACATCATGGTCGCCGCCATGGAGAAGGCCCTGGAGGACGGCATGGACATCGTCAACCAGAGCATCGGCTCGGCCTTCTCCACCTGGCCGCAGTACCCGACGGCCGTCGCGAGCGACAACCTCGTCGACGCGGGCGTCGTCATGGTCGCCTCCATCGGCAACAGCGGCGAGTCCGGCACCTGGTCCGCCGGTGCACCCGGCGTGGGAGAGGACGTCATCGGCGTCGCCTCCTTCGACAACGTCTCCATCACCGCTCCGGTCGTCGAGATCGACGGCGAGGAGCACCCGTACTTCGCTGCCACCGGCTCCCCGGCGGCGCCCACCGAGGGCTCGCTGCCGCTGACCCGGCTCGGTGACCCGGGGACTCCCGCGGCGCGCGCCTGCCCGGACGTCACCGCCGACCTCACCGGCCAGGCCGTCCTCATCGAGCGCGGCGCGGACCCGGCGAACCCGGACTGTGACGCGAGCTTCTACGCGAAGTCGTTCCGGGCGCAGGAGGCCGGTGCGGCCGCCGTCGTCATCTACAACAACGTGCCCGGCATGATCAACCCGACCGTCGCGGGCACGCCGCCGATCACCATCCCGGTCATCTCCATCTCCCAGGAGGCGGGCCTCGCGGCCGACGCCGCCGTGGTCGACGGCGGAGCGACGCTCACCTGGACCGACGAGCGGGGCTCCGCCCCGAACGTCACCGGTGGCCTCATGTCGAGCTTCAGCTCCTACGGGCTCGCGGCCGACCTCACGCTCAAGCCGGACCTCGGGGCGCCGGGTGGCAGCATCCTGTCCACCTACCCGCTGGAGGAGGGGGAGTACGCAACCATCTCCGGCACCTCGATGGCCGCACCGCACGTCGCCGGCGCGGCGGCGCTGCTGCTGGAGGCTCGCCCCGACACGGACGCGCACGACGTGCGCGACCTCCTGCTCAACTCGGCCGACCCGGCCACGTGGTCCGGCGCGCCGAACCAGGGCTTCCTCGAGCCGGTCCACCGCCAGGGTGCGGGCATGCTCGACATCGACGACACGATCATGTCGACCGCCACGGTCACCCCGGGCAAGCTCTCCCTCGGCGAGTCCGAGGGGGGCGCAGTCACGAAGACGCTGAAGGTGACGAACAACGGCGGCGAGGACGTGACGTACCAGCTGTCCTCCCTCAACGCCGTCGCCACGGCCGGTGACCCGGACGACCCGGAGTTCCTCGACGGTGAGGCCCGCGTGGTCATGCCGGACGAGCTCACCGTCCCGGCGGGTGGAAGCGCGTCCTTCGACGTCTCCATCACCCCGCTGGAGCTGGACCTGGCGCAGTACGGCGGGTACATCGTCCTGACGCCGGAGAACAACGGCGCGCCGCTGAGCGTGCCCTTCGCCGGCTTCGCGGGCGACTACCAGGCGCTGCCGCTGCTGGAGAACCTCGGCGAGCTCGACCTGCCGGCGCTCGGCCAGATCGCCGAGTGCGACCGCTTCATCGGGATCGACTGCGCCGCCGGTGGTGACTGGTACCTCGCCGACACGGACGGGACCATGTTCACGATGGCCGACGGCGACGTGCCCACCGTCCTGCTCCACCTCGAGCACCCCGTTCAGTCCCTGACCTTCACGATCTACCGGCCGATGCCGGAGGGGGCTCGCACGAGCACGCAGGCCATCGAGGGGCAAGCGGTGGCCCGCTACGAGCAGCACGTCGGCCGCGACTCGGGCACCTTCACCGCCTGGACGTGGGACGGCACGCGCAGCACGCGTGATGGCGGCCGCGCTCCGGTGCCGGACGGGCACTACATCCTCGAGGTCGAGGCGCTCAGCGCGCTCGGCGACCCGGACAACCCGGCCCACACCCAGAAGTGGTCCACCCCGTCCTTCGCCATCGACCGTGACGGCGACGGCGAGGTGCCGCCGCTGGAGCCGGAGCCGGTGGAGCCGGGGCCGGCGCCCCAGCAGTACGGCTTCTTCCTCAACGACGGCTGGGACGGCAAGCCCGAGCACGTCTTCCAGTACGGCCGGCACACCGACGAGGTCCTCATCGGCGACTGGGACGCGGACGGGACCGACACCATCACCGTGCGCCGGGAGAACCGCTTCTACGTCAACAACGCCCCTCGGGGCGGGGACGCGGACAGCGTGTTCACCTACGGGCGCCCCGGTGACGTCGTCCTCGTGGGTGACTGGAACGGCGACGGCCGCGACACGCTGGCCGTGCGCCGGGGCTCGACCTACCACGTGAAGAACTCCCTGCGTGGGGGCGAGCCGGACCACGTCATCACCTACGGCCGTGTCACTGACGCGATCATGGTCGGTGACTGGGACGGCAACGGGACCGACACCTTCGCGGTGCGCCGTGGCTCGACCTACTACGTGAAGAACTCGATGCGTGGTGGGGACGCCGACCGCACGTTCACCTACGGCCGCGAGGCTGACGTGACGCTGGCCGGTGACTGGGACGGCAACGGCACCGACACCTTCTCGGTGCGCCGCGGCAACGCGTACTTCGTGAAGAACTCCCTCGCCGGCGGCGACGCCGACTTCTCGGTGCGGTTCGGCCGTGAGGGCGACGAGGTGCTCGTCGGTGACTGGAACGGCGACGGCCGCGACACCCTCGGCGTGCGCCGCACGCCGTCGGAGACGGCCGAGCCGAACGGCTGAGCAGTAGAGCTCCTCGGCTGACGCCTGCCAGGGCCCGTACCGCTCGCGGTGCGGGCCCTGGTGCGTCCGCTGCCCTGTCGCTTGTTCGTCAGACGTCGCGGAGTAACGCGAGTAGCGTGAAGGTGCTGGAGGCACCGCCCGTCGTGGTGCCGCAGGGGGACGACGAGGCGCTGCACCAGCCAGGACGCCGCAGGCAAGCACGCGACGCCTCGGCATCGCAGCAGCACAGACGGAGCCCTCCATGTCCCAGCACCAACCCCCGCCGTACTCCGCGCCCTGGAACGACGGCCCGCCGGTCGACTCACCCACCGTGGGCGGCGCGCCGGAACGTCCTCGGCCCTGGTACCGCAAGAAGCGCTACCTCATCCCTGTCAGTCTCGTGGCGCTGTTCCTCGCCATCGGTGCCGTCAGCGGCGGGGACGACCCCGCTCCGCCGACGGCCGCGGAGACGACCGAGGCGGTCGAGACGGCGAGCGAGGACGCGGAGGACACCGCTGCGGCAGAGGCGGCCGCCGCCGAGGAGCGCAAGGCCGAGCAGGCTGCGGCGGAGGAGGCCGAGAAGGCCGAGCGGCTGGCGGCCGAGGAGGCGGAGCAGGAGGCGGCCGAGGGGGCTGAGCGCCTGGAGGCGGAGCAGGCCGCGGCCGAGGAGGCCGAGCGCCTCGCCGCGGAGGAGGCTGAGCGGATCGCCGCCGAGGAGGCAGCGGCGGCGGGGACGGTGTCGCAGCAGAACGCGCAGCGCTCCGCGGAGAACTACCTCGACTTCTCGGCCTTCTCCCGCTCCGGGCTCATCGACCAGCTGGAGTACGAGGGCTTCTCGACCGAGGACGCCGAGTGGGCCGTCGAGCACGTGACGGTCAGCTGGAAGGAGCAGGCGCAGCGGTCCGCTGAGGGCTACCTCGACTTCTCGGCCTTCTCGCGCACCGGCCTCATCGGCCAGCTCGAGTACGAGGGCTTCTCGGACGAGCACGCTACGTGGGCCGTCGACAACATCACGGTCGACTGGAGCGAGCAGGCGGCCAAGTCTGCGGAAAACTATCTTGAGTTCTCGTCGTTCTCCCGCTCCGGGCTGATCGACCAGCTGATCTACGAGGGCTTCACGAGCGAGCAGGCGCAGTACGGGGTGAGCCAGACGGGGCTGTAGACCGCGCACAGGGCGGCGGCTCTTGCGAAGGCGCCGGCGGGGGCGTGTGATGGAGGTATGGCCATCATCCCTCCGTTCACCGACGAGTACCCCGGCATCAGGGCCGACTGGTCCGCGTGCGACCTCAACGACCTCGCCCCGTGCGGTGGTGTCGACGTGAAGGCCGACGGGAAGGTGGCGTGGGCCGAGTTCGTCGAGCACGCGGTGACGGTTGGGTGGCCGGGAGTCGAGCGTCTCGGCGGGCAGCCGGGGACTGTGGCGGACGTCGTGCGCGCGAATGTCGACGTCTTCGGCCAGTCCGTGGCGCAGACCGTCGCGTCGGTACGGGCGACAGACCGCAGCGAGGGACGGACGCGGACGTTCGCCTACGCCGAGTGCGAGTTCGCCCCCGGGACCTCCCGCTTCCAAGCGCAGCTGCCCGACGGCGAGGACCGCTACGAGATCCGCGAGGTCTCCTTCCTCTTCGAGACCGGCACCAAGACCGCACCGATCCGCGACCCCCAGCTTGCCGCCGCCCTCGGCATCGAGCCGGGGGAGCGGTTGCCGCTCACCGAGTACGCCGCCCGCCGCGCCGAGGCGGCGGGTTAGCGGTGGGCCGGGGTCCGGGACGACCGACGTCGGCGTCCGTCGTCGCCACCGACGAGACGACCGACCTCGACGGCGCACGCTCGCCCGCCGGCGAGGTCCACGCCTGGGTGCCGGGCACCAACCAGACCGTGTGCGGGCTCGCCCTGAGCCGCGAGCGGCTGCTGCGCTTCTCGCACGTCCCGTGGGCGGAGGTCCAGCCCGCCACGGGCACCCACGCCGACGCCGTTACGTCCCTGTGCCCGCGGTGCGCGGCCGGGATGGGCGCGCGTCGCGGGGAGAAGAGGTGGAAGCGCACCGACCCGCGCCCGTGAGCGCCGTCCGCGCGGACGCGGCGGATGACGGTGCGGGGCGCCGTCCACGCCACGAGGACCGCTGGTCCGGGCGCTTCTCCCGGGCCAACGGCCCTCGACTCGCGGGTCAGGCTGAGGCGACGACGTCGAGGATCTCGAGCGACTCGAGATGGACGCCGACCGCGGCCGATTCGGCCTTGTTCGCTTCGATGTGTGCCAGCAGGGCGTCAGCGCTGCGGTGGTTCTCGAAGACGATCATCTGCTGCGACCGGCTGCCGTCCGGTGTGCGCGCCCACACGCCGTGCACGAACCCAGGCAACGCCTGGAGCTCCGGGACGATCCGTTCGCGGAACTGGCGGTCGCGTGAGGCGGTGTCGACGTTGTCGTCGGACAGGGACCACACGGTGGTGACCGAACATCTGCTCATCACGATCTTCTCTCAGAGGCGACCGGCTCGCGTCGGCTGCCGAGTCGCTAGTGTGAGTCACTAGTGATCTCATCTAGTAGAGTTCCACACATGGTCAGTGCGGTCAATGGTCAGCCCGTCAGCAGGAAGGCGAAGGCGGCCGTGACGAAAAGGCGCATCATCGAGGCGGCGTCCTCGCTGTTCGTGACAAACGGCTACCACGGGTCGTCGATGGCGATGATTGCCGAGCGTGCCGGCGTCGCCGTGCAGACGGTCTATTTCGTCTTCCACACCAAGTCCGAGCTGTTCGCGGCAGCGCTCGACGCCGCCGTGCTCGGCCCGGAGGGCAGGCCGCCGATGGAGCAGGGGTGGGCCGAGCAGGCCGCCTCGGCGACGGGCGACCCAGCGGCTGCTCTGCAGGCCTTTGTCCGCGGCGCGGGGCCGATCCTTGAGCGGGCATCGGCGCTGTCCGAGGTGGCACGCGCCGCCGCGGCCACCGATCCGGACCTCGCCGAGATCTACCGCTCGCGCGAGGTGTTCCGCGTCGAGGGGTACCGGGCGTTCGTGGACGGGTTGAACGTGACCGACGTGGCCCCGGCGTACGCCCTCGACGTCCTGCTGACGCTGCACAGTGCGCGGGTGTACCTCGCCTTCCGCGAGGGCCGCGGCTGGTCCCACGCCGAGGTCATCGAGTGGATGGCGCAGACCATTCCCGGGCTGGTCCTACCCGCCCCGTGAGCGTGGCCCGACGAGGGCGAGTCGGTGCTCACCGACCTGTGGACGCCGCGTGACCGTGCCGACGGCCGGTTCCCCTTGCCGTCGACGCGTTCTCACCACCCGGACGGTGCGTCGGTGGTGGCGCTTACGTCGCGACCAGCGGCTCGAGGACGACGTCGGGATGGTTGCGTTGGATCGACCGCGCTCGCCACTGGTCGGGGAGGAGCACGAGCAGCTCGCCGTCCTCGCGGTGGACGACCTCGACGCCCCACTCCCCACTCAGCGTCGGGGCCCAGGCGGGGGTGGTGCGCCGCGCCACGCTGTAGCCCAGTGACTCCAGGTGGATCGGGGCGCCGAACTCCGCGCTCATGCGACTCTCGGCGACCTCGAACTGCATCGGTCCCACGGCCGCCAGTACCGGCGCCTGCTCCCCTCGCAGGTCGGAGCGCAGCACCTGGACCACGCCCTCGGCCTCGAGCTGGGTGATGCCGCGGCGGAACTGCTTGTACCTGCCCGTGTCGACCCCGCGAGCCACCGCGAAGTGCTCCGGTGCGAAGGTGGGTAGGGCGGGGAACTGGACCGGGGGGCCGGCGTGGAGCGTGTCGCCGATGCGCAGGTTCGAGGCGTTGACCAGCCCCACGACGTCGCCGGGGTAGGCCACCTCCACCAGGCTGCGGTCGCGGCCGAAGGCCTGCTGGGCGTACTTCGTCGCGAACGGTTTGCCCGTGCGCGCGGTGGTCACCACCATGCCGCGCTCGAAGACGCCCGAACAGACCCGGATGTAGGCCAGTCGGTCGCGGTGTGCGGTGTCCATGCCGGCCTGCAGCTTGAAGACGAAGGCGCTGAACGGTGCGTCCAGCGGGCGTGCCCGGCCCTCGCGATCCGTCCTGGGGCCGGGCGCAGGGGCCAGCTCCACCAGCGCGTCGAGCAGCCGGCGCACACCGAAGTTGCGGACGGCCGCGGCGAACAGCACCGGGGTGGAGATGCCACCGAGGAACATCTCCTGGTCGTGCTCGGCGCCCGAGGCAGCCAGCAGCTGTGACTCCTCCCGGGCGACCGTCCAGGCGTCTCCCTCGCGGGCGGCTGCCTCACCGGCGCTCATGCGTTCCTCGGGGGCGATCTCCGCCCCGCCCGCGGTCGGCGTGAACGCGACGTAGTCAGCGCTGTCCCGCTCGACCACGCCGCGGAAGTCGCCGGCGATCCCGACCGGCCAGGTCAGCGGAGTGGGCGTCAACCCGGTGCGTTCGGTGATCTCGTCCATGAGCTCCAGCGGGTCCTTTCCCGGCCGGTCCCACTTGTTGACCACGGTGATGATCGGGATCCCGCGGTGCTTGCAGACCGCGAACAGCTTCATCGTCTGCACCTCGAGCCCCTTGGAGGCATCGATGAGCATGATCGCCGCGTCCACCGCCGTCAGGACCCGGTAGGTGTCCTCGGAGAAGTCCGCGTGGCCCGGGGTGTCGACGAGGTTCAGCACCGTGTCGCGGTAGGTGAGCTGCAGCACCGCCGAGGAGATCGAGATCCCGCGGGCCTGCTCCATCTCCATCCAGTCCGAGACGGTCGTGTTGCGCCCGGCCTTGCCGTGCACGTGCCCGGCCTTGGTGATCGCCCGGGCGTGCAGGGCCAGCGCCTCCGTCAGCGTGGATTTGCCCGCGTCCGGGTGGCTGATCACCGCGAACGTCCGACGACGTGCTGCCGCGCCCACGGGCTCGTCGGTCACGCCGGCCTGTTGTTCCAGCACGTGCTGCATCACTCCCACCGCCGATTGTCGGCGCTGTTCTAGGTCTGGCCAGTCGCTCGGAGGCAGCAGGAAGCTGCCGACGCGTGGCTGTGTCAGGTTGTCACATCCCTCGGGGACGCTCGCACGCGGTGACGTACCAGGTGCTCGTGCTCGGCACGGTCTCCTTTGCGGACCGACCGGTGGTAGGTGACGTCAGCCCCGCCGCGCCGTCGTCCGCGGGCCACTGGGCAGGAGCAGCCCGGCGACGGCCGATCCGGACAGGAGCAGCCCCGCGCACCACCACATCGCCCGGGCGTAGCCGGGTGCGAAGGTGGCTGGGGACAGCGAGCCCTCGTCGCCGAGCCCGACGACGGCGGGCAGCGCGGCGACCGCGAGCAGGCCTGCGGCGCGGGCGACGGCGTTGTTCACCCCGCTGGCCACGCCCACGTGAGCGGTGGGCGCGGCTGCCAGCACCGTCGCGGTGAGCGGCGTGACGAGCAGCGTGATCCCCGCCCCGAACACGACGACGCCAGGCAGGACGTCGGTGAGGTAGGCGGCGTCCTCGGGGATGCCGACGAGGAGGACGACGCCGACGGCGGCGACCGCCGGCCCCAGCGACATGAGCAGCCGCGGGCCGGTGCGCTCGAGCAGCGTCCCCACCCGGGGCGAGAAGACGAGGAGCAGGACGGTGAACGGAATCGTCGCGGCCCCGGCCGCGAGCGGGCTGTACCCGGCGACCACCTGGAGGTGGAGGACGAGGAAGAACATCACCGCGCCGAGGGCGGCGTAGATGAGGAAGGTGGCGGCATTCGCCACCGAGAAGGTCCGGTCGGCGAAGACTCCGAGCGGCAGCATCGGGTGAGGTGTACGGGCCTCGACCGCGACGAAGGCGACGGCGGACACCGCGCCCACCGCCGCCGGCACCCACCCGCCCTGGATGAGGGCGACGGTGACGCCACCGAGCGCGAGAACACCCAGCGCTGCCCCGGGCACGTCGAACCGTCCCTGGCGCTCCGCCGCCCGCGACTCCGGCACCCGCAGCACCGCGATGACGACGACGACGGCGGCGACCGGCACGTTGATGAAGAAGACCCACCGCCACGACAGCGCCTCGACGAGCCAGCCTCCGAGCAGCGGCCCGACGGCGCCCGCGACTCCCGACCACGCGGACCAGTGGCCGATCGCGCGGGCGCGGTCCTCCTCGGCGATGAGGGACTGGATGAGCGCGAGGCTCCCGGGCGTGAGCAGGGCCGCGCCGATGCCCTGGAGCCCGCGTGCCACGACGAGCTGGTCGATGCCCTGGGCCAGGCCGCAGGCGACCGAGGCGAGGCCGAACCACGCGATCCCGACGACGAAGACGCGCCTCCTGCCCAACCGGTCCCCGAGCGAGCCGCCGACGAGGATGAGTGAGGCCAGGGCGAGCATGTAGGCGTTTACCACCCACTGCAGGTCCACGAGCGTCGCGCCGAGATCGAGCGCGATCGGGCGCAGCGCCACGTTGACGACCGTGCCGTCGAGGAAGGCGATCGCCGACGCGAGCGTCGCGGCGAGCACCACCCAGCGGCCACGCGCCGACCGGAGCGGGAGAGTCTCCACTGCACCAGGGTGGCGCCTGGGTGCGCTGGCCGCCCACTGTCGTCGACAGCGTCTTCCGTCACGTGGACAGGACCGCCCCTGTCAGTCGGTCGCGAGCAGCTCCACCGTGCACGGCAGGCCGGGCGCACGGGCCAGGCGGCCGTCCCCCGTGAGGAGGACCGCCTCGAGCGCACCCGCCAGTGCCACGTAGACGGCGTCGTAGACGGTCAGGTCGGCTCGCAGCGACCACACGCCGTCGAGGAGGGGCAGATGAGGGACCCGGCGCGCGGGGAGGTCGCGCAGATCCGTCAGTGCCAGGCGCGCCCGGCGTGCGTCGAGGCGACCGGCGGCGAGCTGGCGGCGGAGCACCGAGAGAACCTCGAGGTCGGCGAGCTCGGGCACAGCGAGGGTCTCCCCGCGCAGCCGGAAGCGAGCGTTGTCGCCGTCCGGGCCGTCGTCGGCCAGTGCCGTGACGAGGACGCTGGCGTCAACGACGAGCACGCTCGAGCCCAAGCTGCTCGACGGCATCCGCGAGGGGCACGGACCCGCCCGACCGGCCGCCGGCACGGTGGAGGACCTCGTCGAGCGTGGGAGTGTCGGCATCCTCCACGAGCCGGGAGAGCAGGTACTCCTGCAAGGACTGGTGCGACTCCGCAGCGCGTCGACGCAGGATCGCGTGGGTGCGCTCGGGGACGTTCTTGATCTGGATGCTCGGCATGGCGCCAGTGTGGCGCCACTGGCGCCAGCGCGCAAGCGTCACGGCGGCGGAGGGTGGCCCTGCTGCCGTTGGTGGGACCAACTGCCCGCCCGGGGCCCACGTGAGGGCCGAGGATGGAGTGGGGCACCCATCGATACGAGGAGGTCAACACATGGCGACCGTCGGACTGGTCGGCACGCTGGACACCAAGCGTGAGGAGTACACCTGGCTGCGCGACGCGCTCGCAGCGCGCGGGATCGCGACGGTGCTCATCGACGTCGGGACCTTCTCCGACGGCGGTGGCATCGCCGACGTCGGCGCGGCTGAGGTGGCGGAGGCGGCCGGCGCCGATCTCGGTGCACTCCGGGACGCGAAGGACCGCGGCGCGGCGATGACCACGATGGGCAAGGGCGCCGCTGTCGTCGTCGAGCGCCTGCACACGGAAGGCACGCTGCACGGGCTGCTGGGCGTCGGAGGCTCGTCCGGGTCCGCCGTCGCCTCGCAGGCGATGCAGGCGCTGCCCGTGGGCGTGCCCAAGCTGCTCGTGTCCACCATGGCGGCGGGCGACGTCGGCCCGTACGTGGGAGCCAAGGACGTGACGATCATGCCGTCCGTGGTGGACGTCGCCGGGATCAACCGCATCTCGCGGTCCATCCTGCGCAACGCCGTCGCCGCCATCGCGGGCATGGCCACCGCCTATGCCGAGACCGCCGGAGCCCCGGAGGATCCGGAGGAGCCGCACCTCATCGGCGCGACGATGTTCGGCCTCACCACCCCTGCCGTCGACGAGGCTCGGCGGCGGCTCACCGAGCTCGGCTACGAGGTGCTGGTCTTCCACGCCACCGGCGCAGGCGGCCGGGCGATGGAGGCGCTCGCGGCCGACGGCTTCCTCGATGGTGTTCTCGACCTCACGACCACCGAGCTGGTCGACGACCTGCTCGGCGGGGTGCTCTCCGCCGGCCCCGACCGGCTCGAGGCCGTGGGGGCGGCCGGCCTGCCTCAGGTGGTGAGCGTCGGTGCGCTGGATATGTGCAACTTCGGCCCGGAGGCAACGGTGCCGTCGACGTACGCGGGGCGGAACTTCATCGTGCACAATCCCACCGTGACGCTCATGCGCACGACGCCCGAGGAGATGGCCGAGCTCGGCCGGCGCATCGGGCGCAAGCTCGCCCGCGCCGCCGGCCCGGTCGAGGTCTACCTCCCGCTGCGCGGGGTGTCAGGGATCGACATCGACGGCGGGCCGTTCTTCGACCCCGAGGCGGACGCCGCGTGCTTCGCTGCCCTCAAGCAGGAGCTGGAGGGCAGCGACGTCGTCGTCCACGAGGTCGACAGCGCCATCAACGACCCCGGATTCGGGACGGCGGCCGCCGACGCGCTGCACGCGCTCATCCGCCGCTGACCCAAGGAGAGGAAGAACAGCATGGAACGTCAGGATGCACTCACGCGGCTACGGGCGTCGGTGGAGGCAAACCGGCCTATCATCGGCGGTGGCGCCGGCACCGGCCTGTCCGCCAAGGCAGCGGAGGCCGGCGGGATCGACCTCATCATCATCTACAACTCAGGGCGCTACCGGATGGCCGGGCGCGGCTCGCTCGCGGGGCTCCTCGCCTACGGCGACGCGAACGCGATCGTCATGGAGATGGCGAACGAGGTGCTGCCCGTCGTCAAGGACACGCCCGTGCTGGCCGGTGTCAACGGCACCGACCCGTTCCGGGTGATGGGCCGTTTCCTCGACGACGTCAAGCGCGCGGGCTTCACCGGCGTGCAGAACTTTCCCACCGTGGGCCTCATCGACGGCGTCTTCCGCCAGAACCTCGAGGAGACCGGCATGGGCTACGCGCTGGAGGTCGAGATGATCGCGGCTGCCCACGAGCGCGGACTGCTCACCACCCCGTACGTCTTCGACGCCGAGCAGGCGACCGCTATGGCAGAGGCGGGCGCGGACGTGCTCGTCCCGCACATGGGGCTGACCACCTCCGGGACGATCGGCGCGCAGACGGCGCTCACGCTGGAGGAGGCGGCGGCGCGGGTGCAGGAGATGCACGACGCCGCCAAGCGGGTGAACCCCGACATCCTCGTGCTGTGCCACGGCGGTCCCATCGCCGAGCCTGCCGACGCGCAGTACGTCCTGGACCACACGCAGGGCGTGGTCGGGTTCTTCGGGGCGTCCTCGATCGAGCGGCTGCCCACCGAGCGGGGGATCAAGGCGCAGACGGAGGACTTCAAGGCGATCACCTTCTGAAGGTCACCACCGCTGAGCGCGGGAGCCGCCGCCGGTGTTCGCGATCGCCGGCGGCGGTCCTGCGCGGGCGCCTCGTTGTTCGAGGCGCCCTCCCCGGCCTGTCCGCTGCTCGCCCGGGCGGTACTGCTGCAGCGACGGTGTGCTCGTCGATCGGACGACGGCGTCGCGCCACCCGGGCCCGTTCCTGCCAGCGAGGTGTCTGTCTGGCTCGGCGAGCCAGGGGATACGTGTGCGGAGACGTTAGATTGATCCGCGTGGTGGATCAGTCTGACGTCTCCACACACTGTCCCTTCTTCAGACCCCGGCCTCCGCGCGCGAGGCCCTCACCAGCCGTTCGACGAGGTCGTCCGGGATCGGCTTGCGCGGCGTGAAGGTGACGCCCGTCTTCGTGGCCTTGAGCCCGGCAGCCGCGATCTCGTCGGCGTGGTCGGCGATCGCATCGGGAAGGACGTAGAGCCCGCACTGCTTGCTGAACGCCGCATAGCTGGCGACGACCGTCCCGCCGATCGTGAAGCCGGGCATGTTGTAGGCGACGATCTCCTCCGCGTCCGGCAGTGTGTGGGCCAGGAGGGCACGCAGCCGCTCGAGTGAGGACCGGAAGGCCTCGGGCGCCGCAGCGATGTAGGCAGCGTGGTCGGCTGGAGCCGTCATTGCTGATGTTTCCTTTCGTCCGGTACTCAGCCGTCGGCGAGGAACGCCGCGACCCGGTCCTTCGGGCGGCCGATAATGGCGCGGTCACCGCGCACGAGGACGGGACGTTGCATGAGCCGCGGGTGCTGGACGAGGAGGTCGGCCACCTGTTCCGCCGTCGTGAAATCGGCTGCGGACAGGCCCTGCTCGGTGAAGAACGCGTCCTTGCGGACGAGGTCGGCGGGCGGGTCATCGAGCTTGGCGATGAGGTCGAGCAGCTGCGCGCGGTCCAGCGGCGTCTTGAGGTACTGCACGACCTCGGCGTCGACGCCCGCGTCCGTGACGGCGTCGACGGCGTGGCGGGAGGTGGAGCAACGGGTGTTGTGGAGGACGGTGAGCTCGGCCATGGCAGCCAGCCTACGGACAAGCCGAGCGACCGGGCGTGCTGCGCGTCCTGCGATGAGACGCGCGCACGGAACCGCCCGTGCCTGCCGACTGCGGGTGGAGACTGGTCCCATGGCCGGGTGCTGCGACCCGCACGGGTGCGACCAGATGTTCGGCGCCGGCTTCGCCCGGTACGCGGCGAGGCGGTTCCGCCGGCGTGGTCTCGACACGGCCGCGCGGCAGATGGTCGACTTCCTGGCTGCCGACGGCGTCGCCGGGGCCACGGTGCTCGACATCGGCGGCGGGGTCGGCGAGATCGGCATCGAGCTGCTGAGGCGCGGGGCGGCGAGCGCGACCACGCTCGAGCTCTCACCGGCGTACGACGTCGAGGCGAGGCGCCTGGCGGAGGAGGCGGGCGTCGCCGACAGGGCGTACCGGCACGTCACCGACATCGCGGCCGACGCCGATGATGTCGAGCCGGCCGACGTCGTCGTCCTCCACCGCGTCGTGTGCTGCTACCCCGACGTCGAGCGGTTGCTGGGCGCGGCGGCGGACCTCTGCCGTGGCCGGCTGGCTTTCAGTCACCCACCCCGGAACGTCGCCACGCGCGCCCTCGTGGCCGCACAGAACGCGGCGTCCAGCGTGCTGGGCCGCGAGTACCGCGCGTTCGCGCACCCGCCGACGGCGATGGTCGGCGCCGTGGAGGCCCGGGGCATGCGGCAGGTTCTCAAGGGCTCCGGGATGGTCTGGCAGGTGGCGGCACTGGTGCGCTGAGCGCACGGCGCAGCCGCCGCGCGCCGCGAGCCCCCCGGCCAGCGCTGACCTATAGTGACGCCGGCCCTGGACCGGGCCGCGCGCGCTGTGGAGGGGGCTGAGGAGCATCACCCGGACAGGGCAGGGGCACGACTTCACCCAGGGCAGCACCTTCCGGCAGCTCGTCGCCTTCTCGGCGCCGATCATGCTGGCGAACCTGCTCCAGACGTCCTTCCAGTTCGTCGACAGCCTCTGGATCGGCAACCTTCTCGGCGCGGACGCGCTCGCCGCCGTCGCCGTCTCCGCCGTCATCGTCTTCACCGCGCTGTCCTTCGTCATCGGGATGAACAACGCCGCCCTGACGATCCTGTCCCAGCAGAAGGGGCGCGGGGACGAGCGTGGCCTGGAGCGCTACCTCAACGCCTTCGTCGTCACGCTGCTCCTCCTGTCCGTGGTGCTCGGCGGCCTCGGCTACGCGTTCTCCGGCAGCCTGCTCGCGCTGCTCGGGACACCGGAGTCGATCATGGCGCCGGCGCAGGAGTACCTGCAGATCACCTTCCTCGGGATCCCGTTCCTCTTTGGGTACAACTTCCTCAGCACCGTGCTGCGGGCGGTGGGGGACAGCCGCACGCCCATGCGCTTCGTGCTGGTGGCGGTGCTGCTCAACGTCGTCCTCGACCCGCTCTTCATCCACGTGCTCGGGCTGGGCGTTCGCGGCGCTGCCGTCGCGACCGTGCTGTCGCAGGGGATCGCGTTCGGCTACGGCCTCGTCTACGTGGCCCGACGGCGGATGGTCCCGTTGCGCCGTCCCACCCTGCCCGCGTGGCCCGAGGTGCGCACGATCCTGCGCCTGGGGATCCCGGCGGGACTGCAGATGGCGGTGATCTCGGCGGGCTCGGCCGCGATCACCAGCGTCGTCACCGGTTTCGGCTCCGCCGTCCTCGCCGGCTTCGGTGCGGCGCAGCGCATCGACTCGCTCATCATGCTGCCGGCGCAGGCGCTGGGGATCTCGGTGGCGAGCATGGCCGGGCAGAACATCGGCACGGGGAAGTGGGACCGGGTGGGCCGCATCTCCCGCGTCGGCGTCGTGTACAACCTCGCGATCATGACGGCGGTCGCCCTGCTCGTCGTGGCGCTCGCCCGGCCGGCGGTGTCCCTGTTCGTCCGCGAGCCCGACGCCGTCGAGTTCGGCACCCAGTACCTGCGCATCGTGGCGCTGTGCTACCCGTTCCTCGGGATCAACTTCGTCCTCAACGGCGTGGTGCGAGCGTCCGGCGCGATGTACCAGGTGCTCGTGCTCAACATCATCTCATTCTGGGTGCTGCGCTTCCCGCTCACCTCCCTGTTCGCGCGGCACCTCGGGGAGAGCGGCATCGCCCTGGGCATGGGGGCGAGCTTCATCGTCAGCAGCGCCATCTCCTTCCTCTACTACCGGTTCGGCCGGTGGCGGGAGACGAAGCTGTTCGCCGAGTCGGACGCCCGGTAGCGCGGCTACCGCATCTCGGCCAGCGGCAGGCCCACGCGCACGGGGCCCACGGCCGTGCGTCCGTCGACCGGTACGCCCTTCTGCGTGATCACCACGAGCCCCTCGTCGGCCAGCGTGCTGGCCACCGCACGGGCCAGGGGAGTGAGCTCGCGATGCCGTTCGGGATTGAGCGCTCCGGCCGCGTCGGAGGGGCACAGTGTCTTGCCCGCTCCGCGCTCCTCGGCGATCTGCAACAGCTGGCTGCGGAGGCGGTCCTGCAGTTCAGGGCTCGGGCCGAAGGCCGCGACGGCGTCGTCCAGACGCGTGAGGAAGCGGGCGAACCCGCGGCCGGACCGGCCCTGTCGCCGGGAGGAGGTGACGACTCGGGTGCGGTCGGTGCTGGTCCAGGGCAGGCCCGCGATCCCCCGCACGGCGTGCACGAGGTGGACGTCCGCGCCCTCGTCGAGGTCGGGGAAGCCACCGGCGTCGTCGTAGGCCGACAGGCGCAGGCCGAGGTTGGCGGCGCGAACACCGAGGTGCCCCTCGGTGAGGCGGTGCGGCGCGTGCCAGAACGGAGCGGACGGGGAACCGTCCTCACGTGGCTCGACCGTTCCGAGCACGAGGTCCAGGCCACGGTCGACGAGAACGCGCTGCTCGGTGAGCCAGACGGGCGGCACCTGCGAGTCCGCGTCGGTGCTCGCGCACCAGACGGCCATCGGCAGCAGGTCGGCCAGCGCCTCGTGCGTGCGACCGGCGTCGACGCCGTCGGCGCGTGCACCGCCCACGGTCTCGGCCTCGCTGTCCACGCTGACCCAGTGGACGCGCGGGTACCCGCGAGCGACGTCCGCGACCTTCTCGGCGGTCCGGTCCGTGCACCGGTGGAGGACGACCGACACGACGACGGGCAGGTCGACGCGCTCGGCCGCCGTCGCCACGCTGCGCAGGCACCCGGCGATCTCGGCCTCCTCGTCCCGCGCGGGCACGACGACGAGCACTCCGGAGAGTGCGGGGCGATCGTCGGTCTCGTCGCGGGGTCGCACGACGGCATCGTCACACGCACCCGTGGGGCGAGCACGAGGTGGCCCTCGACGAGTCGGCTGTGACGCCGCCCACAAGTCGCTGCAGAACCCGGCAGCCGGCAGGCGGCCCCTTTCGCTCTTGGTCGACGATTCACGAGTTCCACGCCAGTTCGTGGCACATTCGTGCCCTCCACATCGAAGGATCCACCTGATGCGTCGCACGCCTGTCCTGTTCCTTTCCGCCCTCGCCCTGGCCACGATGGGCCTCACCGGGTGCGGGAAGGACTCCGACGGTGGAGGTGACGCCGCCGAGCCCACGACGGCGAGCGAGGCGACCACCACGCCGGAGGAGCCGACCACCCCGGAGCCGGAGACCGAGACCGGTGCGGAGGAGGACACCAGCGACAGCGACGCCCCCGCGGACGGCGCCGCCGCCGGCCCCGCCACCGTGGACGACATCGAGGCACCCGACCCGGGCCCGGCCCCCGAGGGCGCAGTCATCCCCGCCGACGCAGTGGCCAAGCCCCCGCAGGCCATCGGCCCGTTCACGCTCGGGGAGTCCACCGGTCCCGCCGGCATCTACTCCGACGAGGTCTCCAGCGTGATGATCGCCGTGGACGGCAACGTGCTCAGCTCCCCGTACGAGTCGCTCGTCGAGTACATCGAGACCGACAACACCCCGGCCGGCACCGGAAGCTGCGGCACCAACGAGACCGGCAGCTCGATCACCTGCTACCAGCGCACGTCCGACGGCGTCATCACCATCACCGCGACCCCCGAGGAGATCAGCCTCGAGGACATGGTGGTGTGGACGAACCACTACGCCGCCGAGGCCGGCGCCGCCTGACGCGGACACACACGAGTACGACGACGACGCACCCACCCCGCCAGGGCGGGTGCGCCGTCGTCGTGGTCGGTATTAGACGGAACTAGGACTGCAGCTCCGCCGCTCCCAGTACCGGGCCCGCGAGGTGAGCGGGGGACCAGCGCCGCCGCCGGGCGTCGTGCCAGCGGTATGTCGTGATGTGGGTTCCGACGGTGCATGGCGCCTCCTCCGTCGACTGCAGATCGCGGCGACCGCACGCGCCGGTTCCCGGAGAGGTGGAGTGGACAGCTCCGCCTCCTGTCACGACGGGATATGTCGGCGGAGGCCGGCCACTGCCCTCACGGGCGGTGGCCGGCCTCCTCAGCGCAGCGACACCCAGGTTGGTGCGCTGCCCGGTGCCGTCGTCAGGCCGACGAGCGAGCCCGCGAGCGCGCCACCGCCGACGCACCGATAAGCAGCAGAACCGTCACCGCCACGAGTGCGCCCGCCACCGCGGCGCCGGTCGTCGGCAGCGCCCGTCCGTCCCTGTCGGCGCCGGCGCCCGCCGGCCCCGCCGCCCGGCCGGCCTCGCCCCCGCCGGGCACGTTCCCGTCCGGCCCCGCCCCCGGCTCCTCCGACCCCGAGCTCGCCGGCTCGGTGACGGTGACGACCCGGAGGGCAGTCGCCTGGTTGCCGTTGGCGTCCGCCACCACGTACTGCAGCGCGTAGGAGCCCGGCGTCGTGGTGTCGACGTCGCCGATCACCTGGACCTGACCTGTGATGTCGCCGTCGGCGTTGTCGATCGCCGTGACCTCCTCCAGCGGGTCGAAGGCCGCCCCCGCCTTGATCGACGTCGATGCGGGCACCGTGAGCACCGGTGCCTCGCGGTCGGTGCCAGCGGCGGTGGCGCGGAAGAGGCTGCCGAACTGGTTGACCAGGCCGAGGACCTCACCGGAGGCGTCCCGGCTGGTCGCCGTCCAGGCGTACAGCTCGCCCTCGGTCAGGCCCGACCACTCCACGCTCGCCGGCCAGCCCGACCGCACGGTGCTCTCGCCGATCACTTTGTCCGTCGGCGTGAGGACCGACAGCCCGTCGGTGGCGAGGGTCGTCGTGCGGGTGGGGAGGTCGATCGGCACGGTGAAGTTGTCCTCCGCCCCGTTGTACCGGTTGTGGCCGTCGTACTCCGTGGCCCCGAAGTTGTCGAGGAACGGGGAGTAGGTGTCCACCGACATCGTCGAGCTCCCGGTGTCGATCTGCAGCAGACGGAGGAAGCTCGCGCCGAGGATGATGCCGTCGGCGTCCCCGTAGTCGGCCACGCCGTCGTCGTCCAGGTCGACGCCGCCGGCGGGGAGCACGTGGTCCGGCCACACCTCGGCGGCGGGGACCCGGTACTCCTGGTAGTCGGCGAGGATCTCGACGACGCCGTGCCGCCGGTCCACCGTCACCCCGGCGTCGCCGTCGACGTTGGTCCCCACACCGTGGACGTGACCGGAGAGCACGAGGAAGACGTTCGGGCTCCGGTCCACCACCCGCTCGGAGAGGATGCCGCCGTCGCCGGTGTAGGTCGAGGACCGTCCGTCCGGCTGGGAGGACGCCCCGAGGTACGCGTGCGCGAGCAGGATGCCGCTGCGGTCGGAGTAGCGCTCGAAGACCGAGGCCGCCCAGTCGGCCTCCTCGGCCGTGACGCCGAAGCCGAGCGACACCGCGACGAAGTCCAGGCCGCCGGCGCTGAACAGGACGTAGCTGTTGTCGTTGTCGACGCCGGGGGTGAGCACGTCCCCGTTCTCGTCGAGCACCTCGTCCCAGGGGTGGTAGGACGCGCCCTCGGGCCACGCCTGTGCCGCCCCGTAGTAGCGGTCGGGCCCGAACGTCTCGTTGAACACGGTGCCGGGGCCGTTGTCCGTGCCGTTGGCGTTGTCGTGGTTGCCCGGCAGCACGCTGTTGACGAGGCCGCCGTCGTCGAGGATGCTCTGCATCTCGTCGGCGAAGGCGAGCTCGGCGGCCACCTGCTCCGCGTTCTGCGCACACAGAGACGGGTAGGCGGTCATGTTGCTCTCGATGACGTCGCCGGTGTGCGCGGTGTAGGCGATCTTGCGGGACGCGGAGCTGTCCACGATCCAGCTCGTGAGGTCGCCGTACGCCTCGCGCATGACGTCCTCAGCGCCCGGGTTGTACTGCGGGCAGACGTTCCCGGCGATCTGGGAGATGTTCTGCGTGTCGCTGATGTGGGCGATCGCGAAGTCGTAGTCCTCCGGCTCCTCGAAGCGGTCCCGGTTCTCCGGGAGTCCCGCCGAGGCGTCCCGCGGGGCCAGGTCGTCGGCGAAGGGGTCCTCGCCGATGACCATGAGGTGCACGGTCCCGCCGTCGTCGAAGCCGTCGCGCAGGGTCCCGCGGAGCAGGGTGTCGCCCTCGGCGCGGCCTCGGCCGGACGTGAGCTCCACCCACTCCTCGCGGCTCTCGTGCCACGCCCACAGGCTCGCGGACCGGTGCGGGTCGACGACGCCGCTCCACACGACCTCGCGGCTGGCTGCCGCTTCCGGGACGGTGACGTCGAAGCGCTGGAACACCAGGGCGCGGTCGCTCGCCGTCGGGCCGGTGACGAGGTCGTCGTCGGGCTCCTGGGTGCCGGAGATGTCCGCGCCGTCCCGGTACTCGAACTCGAGGGTCTGCGGGATCGCGTCGATGACGCCCTGGAACCCGGCGCCGGCGCTGCTCACCTCGGCCTCGGTGAACGTCGTCGTGACGTCGCCGCCGGTGGGGCTCGTGGCGATCGCCGAGAGCGTCACCGTTCCCGAGCCCTGCCCGGTCTCGGTGCCGCCACCGGTGGGCATGACCTCCGAGGTGAAGGGCACGACCCACTTGAGGTTCTCCCCGCGCGGGCCGACCGCCGTGATGACGATCTCGTGCGCGCCACCCTCGAGGCCGGCACCGATCCGGGCGCCCGGCTCGATCGGTTCACCGTCGAGCAGGTAGGCCCAGCCCGTCGCCGCCTCGGCGTTCTGCAGACGGGCCTCGAAGACCACCTCCGAGGTGAGGTGCTCACCGCGGGCGGGGACGGTCTCGACGACGTCGACGTCGGGGATGTCGGCCGACCCGTCGTGCAGCGCCCTCACCTGGTAGGGCGTGAGCGCGGTGTCCCACACCCGCGAGGCCGCGATGTCGCCCTCGAAGTTCCAGCTCGCATTGTTCGGGGCGTCGCCCAGCGTGTACGCGCTCGAGGCGGCACTGGGGACGCGGACGTCACCGTCGCGCTTGGCGGTCGAGACGAGCTCGCCGTCGACGTAGAGGCTCCAGGCCGACCCGTCGTAGGTCTGGACGGCGTCGACCCACTCGCCAGGGGTGTAGGCACCTGAGATCCAGTTGTTGTCCTCGGTGGTGTGCAGGTTGACCGTCAGCGCCGAGCCGTCGATGTAGAAGCCGAAGCCACCGGGGTTGTTGACACGGCACAGGTACTGCGGTCCGGACGGGGTCGCCTCCCCGGTGTACTTGAAGGTGCACTGCTGGGTGAAGGCGTCCGTGGGGCGCGCGTACCGGTCGTCGGTCCACGCCTGGGCGAACCCGGTGTAGTGGTAGGCGCTCTCGTTCCCGTCGAACCGGGCCACCTGCCCGCGCTCATCGTCCTCGACGATGGCGACGTCGCCCACCGCGGTCGCCGCGAAGCCCTGGGCGATGTCGTTGGCGGTGCCGCGGGAGAAGTCGACCTCGAGCACGTTCGGGTCGGGGACGATCCGCGGCTCGACGGCCGGGGGCTCACTGACGTTGCCCTCGTGCAGGACTGCCACCTCGGCGGCGCTCAGCGCACGACTCCAGACGCGTGTGGCGGCGACGTCGCCCTCGAGGTTCCAGGCCGCGTTGGCGGGGGAGTCCCCGACCGTGTAGGTGCGGGTGGCTGCGCCGGGGACACGAATCTCGCCGGTGCGGGTCTTCGAGGTCATGAGCCGGCCGTCGACGTAGAGCGACCAGGTGGACCCGTCGTAGGTCTGGACGGCCTCGACCCACTCGCCGGGAGCGTACGTCGCGGTGACCCAGTCGTTGTTCGCCGTCGTGTGCAGGTTGGCGGTGAGCGTGGTGCCGGTGAGGTAGAAGCCGAAGCCGCCGCCCTCGTTGGCGCGGCAGGCGTACTGGGGCGCGGTGGGGGCGGCGTCGCCGGTGTACCGGAACATGCACTGCTGGGTGAATGCCGTGGCGGGGCGGGCCAGCTCGCTGTCCGTCCACGCCCGGACGAAGCCGCGGTAGTGGTACGCGTCGTCGTCGCCGTCGAAGCTCGCGACGGTCCGGCCGAGGTCAGGGTCCTCGAGGAAGGCGACGCCGCCGACGGGGGTGGCCTCGAAGCCCTGGGCCAGGTCGTCGGCCGTCCCGCGGCCGAAGTCGACGTCGAGCACGTCACCGGCCGGCACCTCGACCGGCGGCGGGGGTGTGGGCGCCGCAAGAGCGGGAGACAGCGGGACGAGAGCCACGCTCCCCGCCAGCGAGAGACCGAGCCCCGTGGCGGCCATCCGCCGCCATCTGCTTCTCAAACGTGAACCAGCGAACATGAGTGCCCTTCTTTGGCAGCGGGTCGAGCTGCACCCGTGACGGCGCGCAGGTCGGCAGGCCCGTGGAGGTGCCTCGTGCCTGGAGTCGCGATCGACCGGCGGCAGGAGGGCATGTGGGGGCCCGGCCCGATGGTGGCGAACGTGGGTGACGGGTCGATGAACGCGCACCGACCGTCGGGTGTCCCGGTGCCGACGGCCCGGTGAACCGCCGCGTCAGGCGCAAGGGCGCCGGCTCGGACGGTGATCATCACCGCCGCCGTGCAGAGGACCGACTGCAATGACGGGGCCGCCCGGCGCGGCAACGAACGACGACGGCGCACCCGCCCTGCCCGGGCGGGTGCGCCGTCGTCGTCGTGCGGTTCTAGAGGAAGCTCAGGACTGCAGCTCCTCGGGGATCCACCACAGACCGTCGTTGTTCTCCTCCATGTAGGTGGCGAACTCCTCGGAGTGGTAGGCGTCGACGATGGCCTGGGCCCACTCGGTGTCGGCGTTCTCCTCCTTGACGACGACCTGGAGGACGAGGTGGTCGAGGATGTCCTCGGTGGCCAGCGCGGTCGAGGGGTCGATGCCGGCGTTGTAGACGATGGAGCCGGTGATGACGATGTAGTCGAAGTCCACGCTCGCGGGCGGGATGGTGAGCGAGCGCATCTCGGTGATCTCGAGGTTGTGCGGGTTGGCGACGATGTCGGCCTGGGTGAGCATCGTGCGGTCGGCGTTCTCGTCGAGCTCGATCCAGCCGATCTTCTCGAGCAGCAGGTAGGCGCGCGCCATGTTCGAGGCGTCGTTGGGGACCGCGACGGTCGCGCCGTCGGGCACCTCCTCGAGCGTCTCGTGGTTGTCGGAGTAGATGCCCGCGGGGACGGTGGGGATCGGGCTGATCGGCACGAGGTCGCCGTCGTTCTCGGCGTTGAAGGCCTCGAGGTAGGCGGTGTGCTGCTCGACGTTGAAGTCGACGTCGCCGTCGTTGAGGGCGATGTCGGCCGTGAGGAGGTCGGACACGTCCTGGGACTGCAGCGTGTAGCCCTGCTCCTCGAGGATGGGGGCGACGGCGTCCTCGAAGAGCTCGGTGTAGGGGCCCTGGGACTTGCTGTAGGTGATGGTGGTCTTGTCGCCCGACGCGGAGTCGGTGTCGGCGGAGTCGCTCGAGCCGGGCTCGGCGCAGGCGCCGAGGAGGAGCGCGAACGGCAGCGCCAGGGCGAGGGTGCGGAACTTCTTCATGCGGGGGGGTGCCTTTCGGGTCAGCGGGGTTCGCGCAGGCGGCGGGACAGGTAGTTGCCTGCCGCCTGCATGAGCTGGACGAAGATGACGAGGATGACGACGGTGAACACCATGAGCGGGGTGTTGAAGCGTTCCCGGCCGTAGGTGAGGGCGAGGTCGCCGACGCCGCCACCACCGCCGTAGCCGGCCATGGCGGTGGCGCCGAGGAGTCCGACGACGCTCGTGGTGAGCGCCAGGACGATGGAGCTGTAAGCCTCGGGCAGGAGGAAGCGGCGCACGATCTGGGCGTTGCTCGCGCCCATGGCCTTGGCGGCCTCGAGGACGCCGGGGGAGACCTCGAGCAGGCTGGCCTCGACCATGCGCGCGATGAACGGCGCGATGTAGACGATGAGTGGCACGAGAGCCGCGCGGCTGCCCACGCTCGTGCCGACGATCGCCCGGGTGATCGGCATCATCGCGACGAGCAGGATGATGAAGGGGATGGAGCGGACGACGTTGATCGTCACGTTGACCGCGGCGTACGTAACGCGGTTCTCCATGAGGCCGCCGCGGCGGCTCAGCACGAGCGCGAGGGCGAGCCCGATGCCGACGAGCGTGCCGAAGAGCATGCCCCAACCGAGCATGTAGACGGTCTGGACACCGGCGAGAATCAGCCGGTCGACGGTGACGCCGAAGATCTCCTGGTCCATCAGGCGGCGATCCTCTCTCGCAGGATCCCTGCGTCATCGAGCAGCTGTTCTGCGCGGCGGACGGGTTCGGGGCCGCCGATGAGCTGGACGAGGAACAGGCACAGGACCGACTCCTGCAGCTCCTCGACGGTGGCGCCGAGGATGTTGACCTCCAAGCCCTCGATGCGGCTGAGGGATGCGAGCAGCGGCTGGCGGACGGTGTCCCCGACGAAGCGCAGGCGTAGCAGCTCCTGGGGGCGGGGCTCGGCCTGGACCATCTCGAGCAGCGGCGCGGGGATCTGGTCGTTGACGACGGTGCGGACGAAGTCCTGGGTGATGGGTTCGCGGGGACGGGTGAAGACGTCGAGGACGTTGCCGCGCTCGACGATCCGGCCCGCCTCCATGACGGCGACCTTGGTGCAGATGCGCTGGATGACGTGCATCTGGTGGGTGATGAGCAGGATCGTCACGCCCATCTCGCGGTTGATCTTCTTGAGCAGCGCGAGGATCGACTCGGTGGTCTTGGGGTCCAGGGCGCTGGTGGCCTCGTCGCACAGGAGGATCGAGGGCTGGGTGGTGAGGGCGCGGGCGATGCCAACGCGCTGCTTCTGGCCACCGGAGAGCTGGCGGATGCTGGCGTTGCGCTTGTCCTCGAGCTCGACGATCTTGAGGACCTCGTCCACCCGGCGGTCGATCTCGGCCTTCGATGCGCCCTGGATGAGGAGCGGCATGGCGACGTTGCGGTAGACGGTCTTGGTCTCCAGGAGGTTGAACTGCTGGAAGACCATGCCGATGTCGCGGCGCTGGCGGCGCAGCTCGCGGGAGGACATCGCGGTGAGGTCCTGGCCGTTGACGTTCACCGTGCCGGCGTCCGGCGTCTCGAGCTGGTTGACCATCCGCAGGAGGGTGGACTTGCCGGCGCCGGAGAAGCCGATGATACCGTACACGTCGCCCTGGTCGACGTCGAGGGAGACGTCGACGAGCGCGTCGACGGTGCCGTTCTTGGTGACGTAGCGCTTGGAGACGCCGTTGAGGGTGATCATCGGGCGGTAGGGCCGAACGGCGAGGACGACGACGGCGGGTGGTGCGGTGTGCTGGTCACGACGGTTCTTTCGCGAGTTGTGGGCACAAAAAAACGAGGCACGGACTCGTGCCTCGTTCGGATGCGGGTGCGTCAGCTATGGAGCGTGCGGCAGCCCGGGCGGAACGAAGCCAGGGCAGCGACAACAGGTCTGCGCCATGGTTCATTCCTTCCTTGTGGTTGTGGCGTCAACGTAGCACGTGGGCGACAGGTATTGGATCGAGGTCTTGAGGTGACAAGCCCCTGAGGGTTGATCACCCGCCTCGGACGCCGGCCATCACGAGCCGGGTACTGATGACTCGAGACCACCGAGGCTGGGGCATACGTCTGTCGGGCGACTGCGGTCACGTGGGACGCGCCGGCACGCCTACGGACGCGCACGACCCGGGAAAATTGGACGGTCTCGAAACGGGGCTCGCGAACGTCCTATGCCTAGTCGGAAAGCAAGTACGCCTCATGCGAGGCGCCAAGCGCGTCGCGTCGTTCTAAGTCTGTCATCGACGGTCGAGAAGTGGACAAGTTTCGACGGCGCCGTTACTGCTCAGCTCTCAAGCGCCGCCGACAGGAGTCGATTGCCTGCGCGTCCGTGGTCATCAATCGCTCTCGTCCTCGCGAACGTAAGTAACGCCAAAGGCCTTGAGCTGGCGGTAGTGCTGGAGCTTTGCCGCCAGGTCGAAGGTGTCGCTCGGAACGTACTGAAAGATGTCGAGACCCCGGCCGAGATTGATGCGCCAGCCATTGTTGGCCACTATCGAACGGTCGTGGATCGTGCCATCGAATTGCACGTCGAGCGTGATCCCGGCGACGGCAGCCGCTTGCTTGACGCGAAGAAGAAATTCCATCTGCTTCTGCAGCTTCTCCGAACCGTCAGTGTTCTCGCTGGTCACGAGGAAGACATTCACCTCATCCGCCGGGTCCTTCACGAGGGCCAGTGCCTCGATTAGCTCCATGAGGTTGCGTGCTTGGTGGAACTGCCGGATGTACGGGTCGACGATCTTGATCTCGGAGGCTCCGGCGAGATATGGCAACAGGAGCGTATGGTAGGAGACGCCACGCTGGTTCTCCTGGAACTCGCGATGGCCCTCGAGGAGCGGCTCGGGTCTGGCGGCATCCCCGCCGGGCGCCGAAACCGCCGCCCTTCCCCCGTCAGGTACACCGGCTTCCGTCATGTCGCCCTCGCCATGGGTGGGACGGCTCCGGTGGTAGTAAGCGGGGTACTCGTCTTCCTCTAGGGTCGTGACTGCGTGCCACTCGCCGCCCTTGTCGACGTAACCGAACCTCACGTCGGCCATCGTGGTGTCGATGCGCAGGATCTGGTCCTTGACCCGCTTACGCCCCTCGACGGCAAACCGAAGGATCTCCTCGATCTCGTCCTGCGTGGCCTCACCATGCGGGTAGATGATCTTCATTAGGCCCGAGAACGTCTTGTGGATGCCGTCGCGGTCACGCGTGGAGATGTCGGAGCCCAGCTTGAAGTGCCCCTGATAGCGGTCGGAGTAGTCGGAGTTCCGCATCGACTTGAGCACCTCGGCGATGTAGTCAACCACGAACCCAAACCCGTCTGAGAACATCTCGCCGCGGATCGTGTCGACTTCCCAACCCGGAACGTAGAAATGCAGGCGATCGAGGTACGCCGAGTCGTGGTAACTCTCGGGAAGCTCATCGAACAGGTCGGAGTGCTTGAGCATGTGTGGCACGTTGTGGGAGGTGTTACCCACGAAGACCATCGAAGCCTCGGCGCCCAAGGTCTCCACACCGCGCGAGAACGACTTGTTCGCCATGTAGTTTTTCATGATGTCGACTAGCGCCTTGTCCGTGCGCTTTTTCTTGCCCGCGAACTCGTCGAAGGCCACGACGTCCCAGTAGCCGACGAGGCCGATCCGGCCATTGGAGTTGTTGACGAAGAGCTTGGCGACGGTGACCTCTCCGCCGGAGACCAGCATGCCGTGCGGAGAGAACTCCGAGAAGATGTGCGACTTGCCGGTTCCCTTGGGCCCGAGCTCGACCAAGTTGTAGTTGCGCTCGACGAACGGGATTAGTCGCACGAGCTGAAGGAGCTTGGCGCGCCGACCGAACATCTCGGGGTTGAATCCGATGGACTGGATCAGCAGATCGATCCACTCATCGGTGGTGAACTCGCGCCTCGCAGAGGTGTAGCTGTCGAAGTCGAAGTTGGACAGCTGGATCGGCTTAAGTGACCCGAGTTGCCAGGGAACGACACGGGCATCGTCGAAGTGGAAGTAGTCAATGTCGCAGATGCACCAAACGCCGCCGACGAGCAACTTCGGGTGCGCGTTGACCGTGGCCGCCTCCACGATGACACCCTTGATTCCGAGGTTGGAGAACTCGGCCTCGTATCGGTCTTCCTTGTCGTTGAGCGTGACCGTGACCTTGTCGATGATCTTGTAGCGACCGCGCTCGCGGATGATCGACTTCACGAGCTCGGACTGGTTCCGGTGGACGTAGTGGTCGGCGAGGATCTGGCGCACCGAACCAATGCCGGCCTGGATCGTGGCCTCGTCGTCGGACGCGGCGTATTGACCAAGGAGGTACTCCAGGACGTAAGACGGGACGATGGCGTTGCCTTTGACCGCCTTAACCAGATCTTTACGAACCACGACGCCGGCGAAGTGCTGGTTGATCTTCTTGTCGAGTTCGGACTGCTCAGGCTCCTGGTCTTCAGTCTCCTCTGCCAAGTTGTCGGAGAAGTCGTCATCGATCACATGGAGATTGGCGTCGTCAGTCATGTCAGCCCGTCCTAGAAGTCGAAGTCCGATGTAAACGAGCGCTTAAGGGTGTAGATCGCCTTCTCGTAGACACGCCACTGGTTCGTGTTCGGGATCCTCTCTTCAAGGCGGAACTCGACGGCTCGGTTGTTGTAGTCGTTGGCATCCTTGTTCAACAGCAACTGGATGCTCTGGTAGCGGTCGCGCTGCTCGACCGAGGTGGCGTCGAAGGTCAACTCCGGCTGAGGATTGTTGGATAGCAGGGTCTCGCCGACGTAGAGACCAGCGCGCAGCACGCGCGCCTGAACCTTGTCGGTGACCGGCTCGGACTGGTACAGCTTCACGACGAGCTGCCCGGTGGTGATCTTGTCCGTATCGGGCAGCACCTTAACGTTGACCGACCGGGTGTCGCTCTTACGCTTCTTGTTGACTGCGAGCACTGGGACAACGACCTCCTGCAAGGTCGCTCCCCCGTGCACGAAACGTGAGCCGCCGCCGGGCAGGCGGAGCCGGTGGATCGACTTGGGGATCTGTACCTCGATGTCGCTGTCGAGTTTGAGCTGGGCGCCGCTGAATGTGGTGAACGCGTAGTCGACCTTCAGTCCGTGGCCCAGCACGTAGCGTTTGTTCTTGACCAGGATGCTGTCGCCCTGGGGGGACTCCGAGAGGAAGAACTGCTCGGGTAGGTCCTCGGCCTGGAATAGGAACCCGTGGTCAGCAGTGACGAAGATGTTGGTGGCGTTGGCATTAGCTGCCTTCTTCACCAGGTCGACCAGCTCGCTGAGTGCCTGATCGACTGCCTCGAACGCCCGCCGTTCGGTTCCCTGCTTGTCTCCGGTGGCGTCGATCACGTCGTGGTAGACGTACAGGACGCGGTTGTTCTTGAAGAGCTCTCGACGTTCCACTGAGCTGAGCGCCTTGAAGTCCTCGGCCTGGATCGCGGTACCGCCAACGCCTTCCAAGATTTTCCTGCGTAGCGCGGTGCCGTTGGTTGGCTGACCGTCGGCAAGGACGGTCTTCCCGTCGGCCGAGTGCCTGAGAGTACTGTGCGGGAGCAGCGCCGCCATCCCGAGCTGGGTGTAGCTGGGCAACACCCCGAGAACCGCTTCGAGGTCGGCGTCGAAGCGGTCTTCTTGGCGGATGCGCGAGCCGAGCTCGTCGGCGATTTCGTAGCGAAGGGCGTCGGAGATGATGACGAAGGCCTTCTTGTCGTCGCGGACGAGCTGCTCGACATTGTCGCGGTAGAACGTCCGCTGGGACCGAAGAGCCGACGACTGCCAGTGGTTCACGGCATCGACCTGCTGTTGAAAGGCGTTCCCCAATTCGTACACGAACTTGTTCGTGTAGCGCTGTTCAACATGCTCGCGCAGCGGCTCAAGCGGGTGTGGCCCCTCGAAGGTGCGTCGTGCATGCGTGAACTGGCGGTAGAGTTGGTCGATGCGGAACCACTCGGCGCGATAACGCTCCAGTGCCTCGTCGAACGAGGAAAAAGAGAAGTCGATGGTGTTCAACTCGGAGAGCAGTTCCGCTGCCGCACCAACTGCTGTGTATAGCTGGCGGTAGCCGTCGATCCACACGCTGCTCTGCCGGGCGCGTACTACCTCGGCCACCTCGCGCGCAGTGACGGTCTGCTCGGTGACGGCTCGAGCAAGCTCGGCGATGATCTTCTGGTCGGCTTCCTCGAACAGGTCGATGTCGATAAGGTCACGGAAGGTCGCGCCTTCGATCCTCGCCTTGTAGTCCAGGTCAGCCGCTGCCCGCTTGGCCAACACTGACATGGCATCTTGGCTGCGGCGGTCGTTCCGCAGGCTGGCGAAGTCGAGCTGGATGTTCTGAAGTCCCCCTGGTCGATCGGACTCGAAGCCGTCGATGGCCTGCCGGAAGATCCAAAGGATGAAGTCGTCGATGCTCGGCGTAGCCGACGCGTAGCCGTAGATCGAGGCAACGCCGCGCCAATAGAAGTCGTCGAGGCCGAAGTCGGCCAGGGCATCCAACTTGCTGTGCTGCACCTTCGCGTTCTCAGCGAGCAGTGTGCGGGTGATCTCCAGCAGGCTGTGCCCCTTCTGGCCGAGAACGACAGCGGACATCTTGGCGCGCAAGCGCGCCGCATCGTCGTCAGGCTCCAGGAGCGCCTTGAGGCTATGGACGCGCTTCGTCACAGCAAAGAACTTCTCGTGCTCCTGCACCACCGCCTCGATGCCGTCCGCAGTAAGGCCGAGGTCATGGGAGATGAGCGAGCTTCGGTCTGCGGTGAAGACTCCGTAGGCCAGTTCGAGGTCGACCAGCCAGTTGCCGATGCTGGCGGGCACCTGGCCCGAGCGGTAGACAAGAAACTTGTCGTTCGGGTGCTCGTGAAGCAGCCGGTGCCTGATGGCGTACTCATCATTGGCGACGCGCAGCGTCGTGACGTTCGGCAGGTCGAGACTGTCGATGTCCGAGGCATACTGGCCCTCCAGGTCGTGCCAGAAAACGACCCGGTGCTCGCTGAAGAGCCGCTCAAGATGCTCGCGAATGGTGGAAGAACTCATGCAGACTTCCCGGCTGTGCGAACGGTCAGAGACGCAATGACATTCGTCAACCGGCGTAGCAGGTCATCATAGGACATGATATCCAGAACGTTGGAGTAGCCGCGACGTGCGAACTCAAAATCCATCTTCTCCCTGTCGCTCAGGTCGTCGTCGCGACCCGAGAGGATGATGGCCTTCGGATTTGCGATCCTGACTTCAAGGCCCGCCGGCAGATTGCCCGTGTGCTTCGCGGTGATGTAATTCTCTCCGTCCCGACCAGACTTGTTGAGATAGAAGAGGTACTTCTCCGCCTGCATGAGTGACCCTGAAAGCTCGCGAACGGGAATGTGGTTATCGCGGTACTGGCGCTTCGACACGAGCCCCCGCTTGAACGGCTTCTTGATCTCGATGATGTCCACGCAGCCGTTGGCCGCGACGAGCATCAGGTCGATATAGCGATCCGTGTCCCTGAGTTTGTTGGAGTAGCGCTCCTTGACGTGAACATTGTGTAGCACTGCAACGTACTGAGGAAAGCACAATAGGAAGAGGTCAGCGACGGCAACCTGCCAATCTGCCTCCGGGTAGTTGTCTGCATCGTCGAGCATCTCGACCAGGCGGTCCCTAACGTATGTGAACTTCTCAAGTTCGAGTTCATTCACGACGGGCATCCGGCCGTGGAATTCGCCCCGCGTCGAAGGCCCGTAGCGTGCCCGGCGATCCATGTAGTCAGCAAGCCCCTGTTCGGCATCCGACATGGTCTCCATGTACTCGCGAAGTACGCGAGTAACGCGTGCTCGCGAGTACTTCGTAAGCTCCGTTGAAGTCGGGAAGTCGTGCAACAGACGCGCAAAATCGTCAGCGGGGATTGCGCCGGGCAGTGATCCACCGATGACGATCTGTTCATCAACCAAGTCGTCAATGCGACGGAAAACGGAGATGTTGCGCTCGGCGACGAACACCTGCTGGCGAAGCTGGAGGGAGTCTGCATACAAAAGGTCGTGCTTTAGCCCGAGGATGTCCTTTCCGATCACTCGGTAGCCATTGTGGATCGATCCGATCTTGAAGCGACGAGCGTCCTCGCCGTCGAACCCGAATTCGTCGTCCGGATCGGGGGCCACCAAGTCCGACTTTCGAACCGTGAAGGTTCGCGACAGGGTGGCTTTGCCATCCGAGTCAAGCTTCTCGTCGAGCCAACCCGGCCCAGATTGCTCCGGCCGATAGACCAGCACGACCTCACTCCCGTGGCCCTCGAACGAGATCATTAGCTCGCCTCCAGGCCAGGGATCTTCTTGAGGGCGGCGCCAAACTTTGGATAGTTGGCTTTCACGCCGTCATCGAGGTCAATCTCGATGTTCTGTGCCGCCAACGGGTAGAGGACATTGTGCTCATAATCGTCGAGCTCCAGCAGGACCTTGCGAAGGCGGTCGGCTTCCTTGGCGTTGTTAGAGCGCTCGGCGTGCTCGAGGCTAGCCTTGAGTTTGGCCTGGAACTCACGAAGGTACTCGTTAAGCACAGTTGAGACGGTGGATGGGGTGTAACGGTGCATGTAGATGAGCACGTTAAACGACCCCTTCGGGCTGGAAAACAGCCAGTAGATTGGTCGCTTCTTGTACCGCTGCCAGTGGTCCCTATAGAAGGTCCGAACGAAGTAGTCCCGAAGGCTCTTCACCCCGAGCGACTCGGTGACGAACCGCAAGTTGTCGTCGAAGTGTTCATCTCCGAAAGCGGCGCGGAGGAATTGGCGGAACCGCTCGACGATGTCGCCTTCGAACCAATCGCCCTCGACGATCGGTATGACGTTGTCGGCCTCTGGCCCGAAAGTCGGCATCGGAACGTTCGCGAGGTAGTCCTGCAACGTAGCGCCTTGGTCGGCAAGGATCAGGCCTGGCGCGTCGAGGCTGTAGCGCCCGAACATGCACCCGACGGCGTAAGAGATCAGGTCTCGGACTGTTGAGCCTAGAGAGTAGGGTTGGACAAGCGGCGCCGCCGATGGGGACTGAGCAGCGCCGGCAAGGAGGGCCGTTTGAAATAGTCTTGCATTCTCTTCCTCAGTCTGCCACAACTGACTCTGAATTCGAGCATCTGTCTCGCGAATGGATTCCACGCTAAGCCGGAGCGAGGGATGCCTTGCAGTGCCACCCATGAAGATCGAGTCGAGACCGACGAATCCCGTTGATGTCTCCGCCCTGTCAAATAGTGTGCGCGAAAGATCGATCGCTCGCTGGGCCATCGCTTCAATTTCCGGAATCTCCAACGCCTCTTTCGGGATGGGAAGCTGAGCGAGAGTGCCCACCCCGAAACCCTTCGCAGAAACCAGACGTGCTAAAACCTCGAAAGCTGCACTGTTCATGAGCGCAAGCAAGTGCCCAATGGTTGTTTCGCCAACTGGAAACACCATCGAGTTCTTCTGATCGAAGATGGCGCCGCCTGACACAAGCCGTGCCTTGAGGCTGCCCGCGAGTCCACCATAGGAAAGTCCCGGCCGAAAATAGTACGCCGAGTTGCGCACCACCGAGCTCGGATGTTCTCGAATCTCCGCACCATCATCCCTCCAATCAACGACCAAGTCCTCGCGCGCGAACCAGCGAGTTGGCGAACTTGACTTCACATATGGGGCCCAACGATAGTCACGCTCAGACCCAGGGACGCGGATAGTAGAGACTGATACCTCGAACCACCGACGCAGAAAGGCAGCATTGTCTCCCGTCTGAAGCCCCGTGCGCACTTCTGCGATCGAAGTCATGGATGGTGCGGAGGCAAACGCACGATGCGCTCCTTCGGAGGCCGAATACGGCGAGAAGACCCGCCCCGGAAAGACATCGAACCATTCGAGCGCATGCGTGAAGTGGCGAGATTTGTCTCGGAATTGTGCGATCTTCGCTTCGACCGTCGCTCCGCCCGTAGCGGCGATGAAGGTGGTTGCGGGCCCTGGAGCGTTGTTCTGAAATAGCGTTGCGGAAACTTGGACAACCTCGCCCGAGATTTCGGGGAAAGCACGCGATCCGAGGTGGAGGACAATCCGAGGAGACAACACATCTCGAACGACGTCTCGGAAATCGGCACATTCGGCGTTGCCAAGCCAACTATCCATGCTCAGTAGGCCGATGAATGCCTTCTGCTCAACGAGAGAGCGCGAGCGCAGCGCAAACGCGAGATCCATCCCGGTGAACCCTTCCGGGAAGTTCTCCGCTACATAGTCGTAGAGAAGTCCGCCCATATTGCGGGCATCCATGTAGGGGGGATTAGCTACAAGCACGGAATAGCGGTTGGAGAGGATCTCTGCCTGGCGAATTGCCCGCTGAGCCCAATCGAGCGCCGCGGCTAGGAATAGGTCTCCCTCGTCGTCGAGCGTGTCCAGGTGGCGCCCCAGCCGGGCAGCGAGGTTGGCGTCGGGCTGGATCAAAGACCCCAACGTGTCCGCTTCCGCGAACTGGTTCCAGAACGCCTCCTCCGCGTGCTTGTCGCCGTCCTTGGTGGTGAGGAAGCCCAACTCGTCAGGGGTGAACGAGATCGGCTCGATGACGCAGATATTGGGCGCGACCTGCTTGTTGAAAAAGGTGCGCTGCCGATCGCGGGCCTTCATGATGAGGGCGAACGCGGCTAGCGCGCCCGCACGCGGGTCGATCTCAGTGCCGTAGAGGTTGTGGGTGAGGATCAGGCCAGGAATCTCGGACGGCGCGTAGCCCTCCTCCTCGTAGATCGCGTAGAGGAGGTCGAAGGCGTAGGTGAGCATGTGGCCCGAGCCGCAGGCCGGGTCGATGACCTTCAGCTCCTCGGGCTTGGTGATCTTGAGGAAGTCCGTCTCCTCGTCGACCGGGGCGATGTAGTAGTCCATCTGGCTGACCAGACCCGAGTTCGGGTGGTTGAGCATCCATAGGCGCCCAAGAGAGTTCTCGACGAGGTAGCGGACGATCCAGTGCGGGGTGAAGAGCTGAGTTGCGGCGGGGATCTCGGCGGCTCCAGCCTTCTTGTTTTTCTTGAACCCGGCGAAGACCTCATCCTTCCGCTCCGAGATGTAGAACTGGTAGAGCCAGCCGATGACCTCGACGTCCTGGCACACATCCTCAGTCAGCACCTTCACCGACCGGTTGAGCACCGAGTCATCGGCAAGCAGGTTGGCCGGGATCAGCAACTCGGTGAAGTCACCCTCGCGCTCGAATATGAACGGCATGGCCTTGTTCCAGTAGCGACAGTAGTCCGCCAGCAGCAGCGCGTACGCCTCACCCTGTGGGTCACCACTTGCCAGCGTCCCGTCGAGCAACGCAGCCACCGTCTTGCGGGTGGCGTCGCTGACGACTTCCGCGTCGATTACGCCGCGCTTGGCCTCGGCCAGCACCTCAGGCTGGCCCACCTCGACCCCGGCCTGCGGGGAGACGACGCCGATACCGGTGTAGCCGTTGGCGTCCATGAAGCGCAACGCGATGATGCGGTTGAACCAGGTGTAGGCGACCTTGTCTGCCACGGCAGCACGTCCCTCACTGCCGCCTCCGAAGGCCGCAATGGCCTTCTCCAAGGCAGCGACAGCCTTCGCCTGCTCGACTCCCCCAGAGGAACCCGGTGCGAGCACCGCAGCGATGCGTGCGGTGACCTCACGGATGAGCGCGGTGCGGGCCCAGGTCGCGAAGTTCTTCAATGGTGCGGTTTCCATCTCTAATCCTGACCAGCTATGGCTATCAACAGTTTGCGCGCCGAGTCGAGAGACTCCTCCAACGCGCTAGCCCCTTGCCCCCCAAACACGAACCGTGCAGTTTTACCTTGCCTTTTGGGTGCGGCCACCGACTTCGCGAAAGAATGCACACGGGGACTCAGATCGACGAGCGACGCAGGGACCGCTAGGGTAAATAGCCCTCGGCTGGACATTACATCTATAATTTTAACCTCATGAGGGCCGCATGCCAGCGCCGCAGTGGAGAGTGCTTCATTGCGGACGGAAACCTCCACAAATGGCAGAGAAGATATCCGCCCGACGACGTAATCGAAGAACTCCCGCTGGTCAAACGCACTTGCCTGCAATCGACTCTCGCCGACGATTGAATCTGAAGCCATCCGCGAGGCGGCAAGAACGATCGAGAAGGATGAATCGGCCGTGAGGTGGCGATTCAGAAACATTGACAGACGGTCCATTCCCTCGCTTTCCGCCGCCTCGACCTCCGCCAGAATTTCCTTGTACTCGTCGACCGCCCCTAGAACCGCGTTGGGCGGCATCGAATTATCGATCTTCGACCGCTCGTATGCTCCAAGTCCTGCGACCAGCCGCTGATAGATACTAGGCCATGCGGCCTGCAGGGCTAGCAACTCTAGCAGTGCGAGAGATTTAGCCTTATGGCCATAAAGCCCGTCCCAGTCGATATGCTTTGCCACCATGAAGGCGTTTAGGACACGCTTGACCTGTCTCGGGTTGTCCCGGAGAGCCACGTACACCAGAGACTCGATCTGGTCGGCAGCGATGTCCCGAAACCATACGTTCTTCAAGGGAGCCCAGTCGGGAACGATTTGTTCGAGGTAACCGCCGCGCGATCGAATACTCGGAATTCTGAATGGCACTTGCACGATCTTCTCTACAAAATGGTGGGCGTCCGCATGTGGATATCGGGTCTCAACTGCGCGTACCAGCACATCGTAATCAATGGCAAGAACGAAGACGAATCCTGGGACGTCCATCACCAGGCGGATCGCCTCAACGACTTCAAGGACTCGATCTGGACTGCACCTGTCCAAGTCGTCAACGAAGACAACCACGCGCTCTCCTGCAGGAATTGACTCGCCGATCGAGGATAGTGCGCTTATGCCCCGCATGTATGCAGCAATCGACTCTTGCGCAGCCTCGGCCCGATCTGCACTGGCCGGTACTCGGAATCCGAAACCGAATGCCGAGAGCTCCATCCCACCAAAGATTCGCGTCCACTTCTCTTTCGCGTCCGGTTTGTCACCCATGGCGCGTCGAATCTCGTACACGAGCGGCCCTAGAAGGTTGTCGGCACGTTCATGACGCCACGCATCCAGCAACACCGTCGTCACGCGCTTTTCAGCCTCAAGTCGTTCCCGAAGCGCAAAGAGGATGGACGACTTTCCCGTTCCCCACGGCCCGTACAATCCGACGGTGTATTGAGCGGGTGTGCCACCGAGAATTGCTCCCGCGACGGCATTTACATAGTTTTGAAACCCGAGACCGGGATCCGCTCGAGGAACGTCTACGATGACCGGAATTGTGTCGGGGCGTTGTGATGCACTCATTCGGTCGCCTCCAATCCGGGGATCCTCTTGAGGGCAGCACCGAACATCGGATAGTTGGCTCTCACGCCGTCGTCGAGGTTAATAACGATGTTCTTCGACGCCAGCGGGTAGAGGACGTTGTGCTCGTAGTCGTCGACTTCCAGGAGCATCTTACGAAGGCGGTCGGCTTCCTTTGCGCTATTGGAGCGCTCGGCGTGCTCCAGGCTGGCCTTGAGCTTGGCCTGGAATTCGCGCAGATACTCGTTGAGCACCGTCGAGACCGTTGACGGCGTGTAGCGGTGCATGTAGATGAGCGCGTTGAATGAGCCCTTGGGGCTGGAGAACAGCCAATAGATCGGCCGCTTCTTGTACCGCTGGACGTGGGCCTTGTAGAAAGACTTCACGAAGTAGTCGCGCAAGTTCTTCATCCCGAGCGACTCAGTGACGAACCGCAGGTTCTCCTCAAAGTGTTCGTCACCAAAGGCCGCGCGCAGGAACTGGCGGAACCGCTCGACGATGTCGTCCTCAAACCAGTCGCCATCCACGATCGGGATGACGTTGTCGGCATCCGGCATGAACGTCGGCGACGGTACATTCGCAACGTAGTCGTGCAAGGTCGCACCTTGGTCGGCGAGGATCAGGCCGGGCTTGTCCAGGCTAAATCTGCCGAACATGCACCCAACGGCGTATGAGACGAGCTCTCGGACGGCATCGGCCCTTCGCAAAGCCTCCACCTCGTCAGGCTTTCTGCGACCGTAGCGGTACCGAGGATCGGCAAGCAGCGTGACGGCACCGCTGCTGCCCTGGGGATCCGCACCCGTCGCACCGCCGACTGCAGAGTCCATGATCCAATTGATCTCCGTCTCGATCTGGGTGAGCTCTGCCACGGCCGCGTCCTGAGCGCTGACGACCCGCAGGTGCCGGGCTGCAAGCGGGATGCCTACTCCGGTGGGATCCACGAACGGCGTCGATCTGAACTCCGGCGAGATTTCCGTTGAGTCCCAATCGTCCTTGGCGATCTGCACCGCGCGCTGAGTCAGCTCGCGGACGCGGTCGCGAACAGGCTCCTCAAGCGGAACGATTGGGAGTTCAGCAACCATCCCGGTCTGGACGTTGACCGTGGAGCCCTTCACCTCAACCAAGCGCCGACCTACATTTGAGTTGAGTTGGGCAAGCAGGTCGAATGCTCCGGCCCCGAAGATGGCTGGTGCCGCATCGTTGAACCCGTAGCCCTCTGGACGCCACCGGAAACTCGCAGCGCCGGCGCCGATCTTCCCCCACGTCACGCCTTCGCGGAACATGAACTGGACGTTTTGCGGCCGGGACTTCAGCGACCCATCCGGGTTGCGATAGTTTTTGATCCGACGACCGTCGTTCTCCCAGTCCATTACGTAAACGAAGCCAGCGTACCACTTCCGGAATTCACCTGCCTTGTCGGTAAGCACCCAGCGCCGCCCCGGTCCGATGCGACTCGCACTCACCTCCCAACTGAACTTCATGAAGAGGTAGTCGTTCCGAGTCCCAACGCCAGCCTTGATCTCGAACCTGTCACCGATGAGCGGTTGAGAATAGAGATCGACAAGGCTGTGGTCCACCCAGTAGGCGATAGGCGATCCAGGGATCTTCCGCAGATCTGCCTGATCTACGACGAAGCGATCCGGATGATCACCTCGAGCCGACGCCAACAGTTGCGAACTTTTCGCCGCCTCCGATGGCCCATCGACGAGCTTGAAGTAGGCGGCCGCTGCGTGCTCACGGATCACCTTTGAAATGACGAACGCGACGGTTGATACGACGTCCCCTGAGATGGCGCCAAAGGCATTGGGACCAAGGTGCGCGGCTGTGGCGACGGTCCCGTCCTTGAGGAGGCGCTCGCGAAGTGCGGTAAAGGAACTCAGGAACATCCACGACTGCATCGTGACCATCGCGACGTATCCCCGCGGCGACGCCAGGTCAAGATTCCTTTCGATAAACATCGCGAAAAGGTCACTCTTTGAAACAGGGAAATTGGACTTCGCAAACTCTGAAAGGCGCGCGCCCATGCTAAATCCGCCCATGTAAGGGGGATTTGCAACAACCACGGCGTACCGCGGACCGAGATATTCGGCCTGCATCACGACCTGTGTCCCCGATTCAATCGTGTCGGCCTTAAGCATGTCTCCCTCGTCGTCGAGCGTGTCCAGGTGGCGCCCCAGCCGGGCAGCGAGGTTGGCGTCGGGCTGGATCAAAGACCCCAACGTGTCCGCTTCCGCGAACTGGTTCCAGAACGCCTCCTCCGCGTGCTTGTCGCCGTCCTTGGTGGTGAGGAAGCCCAACTCGTCAGGGGTGAACGAGATCGGCTCGATGACGCAGATATTGGGCGCGACCTGCTTGTTGAAAAAGGTGCGCTGCCGATCGCGGGCCTTCATGATGAGGGCGAACGCGGCTAGCGCGCCCGCACGCGGGTCGATCTCAGTGCCGTAGAGGTTGTGGGTGAGGATCAGGCCAGGAATCTCGGACGGCGCGTAGCCCTCCTCCTCGTAGATCGCGTAGAGGAGGTCGAAGGCGTAGGTGAGCATGTGGCCCGAGCCGCAGGCCGGGTCGATGACCTTCAGCTCCTCGGGCTTGGTGATCTTGAGGAAGTCCGTCTCCTCGTCGACCGGGGCGATGTAGTAGTCCATCTGGCTGACCAGACCCGAGTTCGGGTGGTTGAGCATCCATAGGCGCCCAAGAGAGTTCTCGACGAGGTAGCGGACGATCCAGTGCGGGGTGAAGAGCTGAGTTGCGGCGGGGATCTCGGCGGCTCCAGCCTTCTTGTTTTTCTTGAACCCGGCGAAGACCTCATCCTTCCGCTCCGAGATGTAGAACTGGTAGAGCCAGCCGATGACCTCGACGTCCTGGCACACATCCTCAGTCAGCACCTTCACCGACCGGTTGAGCACCGAGTCATCGGCAAGCAGGTTGGCCGGGATCAGCAACTCGGTGAAGTCACCCTCGCGCTCGAATATGAACGGCATGGCCTTGTTCCAGTAGCGACAGTAGTCCGCCAGCAGCAGCGCGTACGCCTCACCCTGTGGGTCACCACTTGCCAGCGTCCCGTCGAGCAACGCAGCCACCGTCTTGCGGGTGGCGTCGCTGACGACTTCCGCGTCGATTACGCCGCGCTTGGCCTCGGCCAGCACCTCAGGCTGGCCCACCTCGACCCCGGCCTGCGGGGAGACGACGCCGATACCGGTGTAGCCGTTGGCGTCCATGAAGCGCAACGCGATGATGCGGTTGAACCAGGTGTAGGCGACCTTGTCTGCCACGGCAGCACGTCCCTCACTGCCGCCTCCGAAGGCCGCAATGGCCTTCTCCAAGGCAGCGACAGCCTTCGCCTGCTCGACTCCCCCAGAGGAACCCGGTGCGAGCACCGCAGCGATGCGTGCGGTGACCTCACGGATGAGCGCGGTGCGGGCCCAGGTCGCGAAGTTCTTCAATGGTGCGGTTCCCATCAGAGAGTGATTCGCTTTCCGTCGTTCAAGGTATGTATGAGGGCGCTGCGCAGAGCTGCGAGATAACGTTCGACGTCATCTTGAGTTTCGAGGACGCCGGACGCGCCGGGCACGGAGATGGTCTTCACCGAGACTGTCCGCTTGGCCGGCGTGGGCTCCGGATTGGGCTCGTTTGGATTGGTAGCGAGATGGTCAAGCAGTTCCGGATACTCGCTAGATTCGAAGGTCGCGCCGATCTGGAGGATCAATGCAACCTGGGTCTCGGATGCGACTCGAGCCAGAGTGGCGTCGACGCGCTGCGCGACCCGATCCTGTGCTGCGGGGGTGGCGTTGGCGTAGTAAGCGTCCGCGAGGAGTACCCCCTTGCGACCCTCGATCGCAGTGATGACCTCTGATCGCTTCTCCGCAACAACACCGTCGATCTGGCTGCGCAGGTTGTCGGTTGCCGTCTTGAGTTGGGCCATCTTGTTGCCTCTGAAGGCATTGAAGTCGGAGAGCGCGTTCCTGACGGTCTCGTCGCTTCCGGGCGGAAGATAGCTCAGGTTGCTGCTGTGCGCGGCGAGCAGCTCGGAGGCATCATCGTAGATCGACCGCTGGGCGCCGTTGAGGAACGACTGGATCGGGTCGAGGACGTTGTCCTTGGCTTCGAGCAGGTCGTCGCCGAGATTGAACTCGGCGAGATACCAGTCGTCGGACTTGCCCACCGTCTGATCCAGAAGACCGATCGGTCCCTGAAGTTGCTCCACGAACGGGTAGCGCGAACCGCTCACGGTGGCCTTCAACTCGTCGAGCTTGCCTTTGAGCTTGTCGGCACCGTGACGAGCTAACTCCAGAGGGTCCTTCGGGGCGTTGCCCTCATCGAAGAAGTCAGTGACGAACTTGCGGAAGGAGGCGACCTTCCGCTCGTCAAAGGTCTTCCGCGGAGCGACGATCTCGTGCGCGTGCTTCTGAGTATTGCGCAGCGCAGCCGCGACCTCGCTACGCTTGAGCACGTTCCCGTCGACCGTGAGGGTGATTTTGGAGTTGCCGATGAGGGAGGCGACGATCACCTCAATGGATGCCAAATCCCAGCCATAGGGCTTCGCCTGGAACGTGTCGACAATGGTCTTCATCGTGACCTGCTCCCCCTGGGCGTCCTTGCGCAGGATCGTGGAGAGCACCTCCTGAGCCGGCTGATCAATCCTGAACAAAGTGTCTGCATCAAGAAGCCCGCTGTCAGGGTTTGCGGCTCCGGCAACCTGCTGCTCGCTGTAGATCGCTCCGCCGAGGAGCCTGAGTTGGGTGTATGTGCGACTGATCAGTTCCTGGAAGCCTTCGGTGATACGGCTCAAGGCATCGGTGGAAGTTGCGGGCACGTCGGCCGCGTTGATGACGAGCTCGGACTTGCCGACGGCGCGCTGAAGGCGCTGGACCAGTTCCTTTTCTCGCTCGCGGTTCTGCGTGGCCTTGGCACGGAGGATGTGTTCCTCGATCGCAGACAGCGAGGTGGTCTGCTTGCGCTTGGTGTACTTGTCGGTCTTGAGCAGCAGGCGCAGGTCTGCGAGCACCCGGTCGTCGGGATGGAGGATGACCCTCAGTTCGTCCTTTCCCGCGCTGTGCATTCGAATCTGCTCTGGTTCGTACGGGTAATCCGGAGTGATGAAGTGGATCGAGAGCTCTCGCTGCGGGCCATGGACTTGGTCGTCGAGCTTGAAGCCGAACGGGAAGTCCTGGCCATTCTTCGCGTATCGGATCTTGGTGCTCTTCATGACTGAGGTGCTCAGGACGTCGAAGAGCTTCTTGCTGATTTCGGAGGCGTCGATGTCGACGTTCTTGATCTCCTCCTCAATGACTTGCTCTTCGTTGGTGAGGTATTCGTAGACATTGCCGTTGCGCTGGACGTAGGTCTGCGTCTCCAGCAGCGTCAGCGCCTCCCTGACGTCCTCGGCGAGCTTGGGCAGGTCGAGGCCGAAGCGGTCGTAGACGAGCACGGTCAGGTTGCGGGGCGTGGCATGGAAGCTCTCGACGTACTTAACGAGGAACAGCGCCTTGAGCAGACGGATGGCGAGCTGGTTGTCGAGGTTGCGCTCAGCGACATCGATGGATCGCTGCGCTGCGGACTTCAGGGAGGCGCGGATGCCGGCAAACATGTGGTCGAAGGTGGCCAGGGTGCCGACCTCGACGTTACCGATGTCCTTGGCGACCTGCTGCACGACGCCGAGCATCGAGCGTTCACCCACTGAGCTGTTGCGGCCCTCGAAGACGTTGTGGTCGGAGATGCCTTCGATCGCGGCCTGGAACAGAGGGAACTGGTAGCTGACGAAGGGGTACGTGCCGACGAAGTGCGCCTCGTCGGCGTAGTTGCGATAGGTCTTGGCGCCGTCGGTGAAGTCGAAGAGCGTCTTAAAGTTCGCCGACTCTTTCGCGTAGATCGCCGTGAGCGAGGCAGTGCCGCCGTCGTTCTTCTCCAGCAGGCGCTTGCGGATCACCTCCTCAACATCGGCGCTGGTGAGCTTCACCCGGGTCTTGAAGCGAGCCTGGATCTTGGAAAAGTCGTTGCCCTGCTGCTTGGTGCGATCACCGATGACCTTGTCCATGTCTTCCTGCGAGGTGACCATCACCCACGCGCGGCCGGCGCACTTGGTGTTGAGGCTTTCGGCGATGGTCTGCAGGTTGAGCATCAGTTTCGTGTCGGAACCGATGAACTGGCCAACCTCGTCAACAAAGAAGTTCAGACGAGAGCCGTCGACCTGCTGATCGAGCCATGCCTTTACCTCGTCGGCGAAGTCCTCAATGGAGACGGCATAGGAGGCCTGGTACTGCTTGATGATGCCACTAGTGGCCTGGCCGTCGACCTCGGCGAAGGCGGCGTCGATGTTCGCTCCCTCGAGAGCGCTCTGCTCCCGACCCTGCGACCACGGGATACCGGCGATGCGCTCGAACGCCGCCTTGAACGCGTCGTACTGGCCTCGCTTGTCGAGGTCGCGCTCGAAGCGGGCAACGTGGCCCTGGTTGCCGTAATAGCCCAGACTCTCGTCGAATACCTTCACGAAGACCTTGAGCAAGGCATCGGTCTGGTCCTTGGCGATGAGCGTTGCCTTCTGGTCGATGTTGAACAGGAGGCTCTTGGCCGGGATGCGCTTAGCCTTAGTCAGTAGGGCGGGCAGGAATGCGCCCGTCGCCTTAGAGCGGAAGCTCTCGGAGACCTGTGCACGGTCGAACTCTTGACCTTCGACGTCGCCAAGCAGGTGAGCGAGCATTTTGAGCAAGTGGGACTTACCGGAGCCGAAGAAGCCGGAGATCCATACTCCGTTGGCGTTGGTGTAGTTGGTGTACGCCTCCAGGAGGAGTTCGAGGCCCTTGGCGGCCTCGTTTGTGAGGACGTACTCCTCGACCTCGGTGCCCAGGTGCGCCATGTCGTCGGCCTTGATGACGCCCTCAATGGGGCGTTGGACGTCCTTGGCGAAGATGTCGTTGAGCAGCATCGGTCACGCTTCCTGTTCCAGGATGTTCTTGGCTCGGTAGTACTGGTCGTCCTTCAACCGGCCGAAGAGCACGAGCGATGACCCGAGGGTGTCGGACTGCTCGTAGCGGCCGGGGAAGAACATGAGCATTGGTTTGCCGGTCACAACGCTCTGGAGGTTGTTCAGCACGTTGTGCGATCTGATGTATGGGAATACCTCACCGATGCCGGTGAGGAAGAAGATGTCGAAGGCGCCGTCCTCGACCCGGGAGCGGATCGCCGGCGCCAGGTGGAGCTGGGGATCGAGCATCCCCTGGAGCATTTCGCGGAAGTCGTCTTTGTCCATTTCGGGCTCCGCTGCGAGGACGCGCTCCCAGACCCCACGCTCCTTAAGAATCTCGACCGATAGGTCGTAGAGGTTGACCTCGCGGAGGGTGATGCCGCTCTGGCTGAGCTTATTCTTCACCCGCTTCTTCACCTGGGCGACCTCGAGCGCGGCTTCCGGTGGGTACGGGTAGATGAAGAACGGGACCTCGTTGCTCAGGCCCTCCATCTGGAGGAAGCGCTTGCCGTTGAGGACGGCGAACAGGTGTTCTTCCTGCCTGTGGAGATCAGCGGTCCCCGTCACGCGGTGCTGCCCATCGGAAAGAAGCGGAGGTCGTCGGACAGGGCGTCCGTGAGCCGCGTGGAGAGGACGGCCTGATTGATACGACCGTCGTCGGCGATCAGGCCCGCCTCGACGAGCATCCGGAACAAGGTGGAGCGGAGTTTGCGCAAGGTGGTGTCCTTGAGGTTGGCCACTTCTTCATGCCAGAGGGCCTTGCCCCGGATGAAACTGTCGAAGTCGTCGTGGCCGAGCGTTTGGGCGAGAACGAGATACCGCTCGCGCACGACCTCATCGGCGAACTCGCCGATGAGGAGGTAACGGCGGCAGGCAGCGGCCCACAGCAGATAACCACGCTCGGTCGGCGTGGCGTCGATGAGCAGTTCGAGCTCGGCGTCAGTGAGCACGGAGAGTCGCTGAGTGACCTCACGGGCGAGCCGGAAGCTCGACGAGCGGGTTCGGGCTTGGAGAAGATTGTCCTCCTCGATCAGTTCACGGACCGTCGACCAATCCTGGACTCGCAGGTATAGCGGCGCGGCAACCAGGGCTTCACGCACGAGAAGGGCACCGCTGGTGAACGACAGCGCATAGCGCCCGGCTGCGGTCATGACGTGTGGCTCCTCTCTGGCCTAGGCAAAGTCGATCAGCATATCTGGATCGTCCGACAGAACCGTCGGATGGACTGCTTCAGCCAGGAGGGGGTGCGTCTCCAGCGACCGTCGCGCCTCCACTCCGGACCCAGGCATCGACCTCGCTCGCCTGGAACTTCCAGAGGCGCCCCACCTTGTGGGCTGGCATCGTCTTGTCGGAGATCCACGAATAGACGGTGTCCTTCGTGACGCCGAGGTGAGCGGCGATGTCGTCGGCAGACAGCCAAGGCTCGGACATGGCGACGTGGGCCTTCCCTCTAGCGAAACCGGTCCTTGTTGGGTGTGTCAGAGCCTACTGGAGGTTTGAGCCGGTTTTCTGGGGTCTGTTGGCCAACTCGGCCAGACATGGCCATCGCCGACTGGGACCCGCTACGGGGCCGGCTCGCCGGATTCACCCACTCGGTCACTCCACGCTGGGATGACCTAGACGCGCGCCCGGGCGGCTCCCGAGGCCATCGAGCGGACCAGTTCTGTCACGCCCTGCGGGGAATGCGCCGCGGTGCTGGGCGTCCCCTGCGCCGACGAGGGCGGCGGTCCCGCCTAGCATCCCGGGCTCAGCCAGTGGACGAGTTCGTCCGGCGGGTCCCGGCGTGCCTCGAGGCACGGTCAACGCCCCGTCGCCGTTGACGGCGGTCACGACCGCCGTAGACACCTCTGCTCACCGCCTCCTCCAGGAGGCCACCATCACGGAATCTGGCACGCCGGCCTCACGCGGCACCGTCGCGTGCGCTTTACAGCGTGACGTGATCTCCCCGTCATAGGGGTGCGGGTCAAGGCCTCGCTCATGAGACTCGTGGGTATTGGGCAGGGCGGTCCGCTCGGTCTATCCGACACTCGATTGGCGCCCGTGAGCGGCGCTACGAGACGGGGAAAATCGACATGTACTACCACTCGAGCCTCAGTGCCGACGCTGTGCCGACGATCGTTGCCGGGCTGCCGGAGGCGCTCGCTTCGTCCGCGACGTAGGCAGGGGGCGGCGAGCGCACCGCGGACGACATGCTCTCCTGGAAGCCGGGCGGGCGCGGGCTGAACTCGGGCGGGCGTGGCTGCGAAGGTGGAGGTGTGGCGATGGGCACCGTCTGGCCCGTTGGATGCCCGTGAGCTATTGGGCGGGGTCGCCGCCGCCTCGATGACAGAAAGGGCCCGGCCATGTGACGTCGCTTCCTCCATAGACCATCCGCGCGTGGACGACGGGGCAGCCCTTCGCCCCACACGGTCGGCAGATCCTGAGAGAATGCCTGCTAGCCCCCAGCTCGAGGAGTGCATCGCATGTCGAACCCGCTCGACCTTGGCCAGAACCAGACCCCCGCCGTCGAGAACCCGCTGCAGCTCGAGCCGCCTGCGCCGGCTGCTGAGGTGGAGGTGCGCGAGCCGGAGAAGGTCGGCGGCGTCATCCTCGTGGACGCGGAGACGCAGCAGAAGCACGCGGACACCGCCCGCGAGTTCCTCGACGACCTGCTCGCCGCGCCGCTGCACAGCCCGGAGTTCCAGACGAAGGTCGCGCAGCTGACCAAGCTCGGCGAGGACACGATGCGGCAGGCGGGGGACTCCTCCAACCGGATGCTGCAGCGGCCGGCAGCCGCAGCGTCGGCGTCCGGTGAGGATCCGGCGTCGAGAACGGGTGCGAGCCTGGCCGAGCTGCGGCAGATCGTCTCCGACCTCGACCCCAAGCGCCACGACCTCACCGGCGGCAAGCGGCTCCTCAAGTTCCTGCCCGGGGGGAACGCGATCGAGCGGTACTTCCGCAAGTACGAGTCCGCGCAGGACCAGCTCGACGCCATCACCAAGGCGCTCAAGGGCGGCCAGGACGAGCTGCGCATGGACAACGCCGCCATCCAGACCGAGCGCGACGCGCTGTGGGCGGCGCTCGGGCAGCTCGCGAACTACGCCGTCCTCGCCCGCCACCTGGGTGATGAGCTCGAGCAGCGGATCGCCGGCCTCCGCGCCGAGGGCAAGACGGACGAGGCGACCACCCTTGAGACCGACGCCCTGTTCTACGTCCGCCAGCGCCACCAGGACCTCATGACCCAGATGGCGGTCTCGGTCCAGGGCTACCTGGCCCTCGACGTCGTCAAGAAGAACAACACCGAGCTCATCAAGGGTGTGGACCGCGCGCTCGACACCACGATCGCCGCGCTGCGGGTGGCCGTCATCGTGTCCCAGGCGCTCGCGCAGCAGCAGATCACGCTGGCGCAGATCGAGGCCCTCAACTCGACGACCGCGGACATGATCGTCTCCACGTCGGAGCTGTTGCGCTCCCAGGGCACCGCCATCCAGCAGCAGGCGTCGCGCGCGACGGTCGACCCGGCCAAGCTCCAGCAGGCCTTCGACAACGTCTTCCAGGCGATGGACGAGATCGACCGGTACAAGGTTGAGGCCACGCGGTCGATCAAGCAGACGGTGGAGGCGCTCGAAGGGCAGGTTGACCGTGCCCGGCTGCAGCTCGAGCGCAGTCACTCCTCCGACGCCTCGACCACCGATCCCGAGCCAAGGAGCTGACGATGTCGCGGCTGACTCTGGGCAATGTCCTCAAGGTGGGGGCCGTTGTCGTCTTCCTTCCCCTCATCGCCTACCTCGTGCTGCTCATCGGCGGGGTGAAGAAGAAGGCTGGCGTCATCCTCGAGGGCCTGCTGTACGCCGCCGGCTTCACGGCGGGCATCTTCGTGCTCGACATCATCGGCCTCGGCGGCGTGCTTGCCCTGGCCTCGATGGGTGTGTCGGCCATGCGCTCCTGGCACCTGCGCGACCTGTGGCTCCCTGCCCGGCGGCGGTGGTGGCACCGGTTCACCGGGGCCCCGTCGCAAGAGCTGGTCGAGGCCTCTCCTCCGCCGGAGGCGGCGGTCGAGGGTGCAGACGGCCGCGCTGCGGCGCTGGGCTGGGTCGGTGCGCTCGCCAAGCAGAGCCGGATGCGGCTTCCCTCCAACGCCTACGTCGCCTTCGAGCGGACACACCGGCTGCTGGGCGCCGTCGTCGACGCGGAGCGGCGTGAGCCGTCGCGCGACGCACGCTTCGAGTACGAGCTGGACGCCATGGTGCGGGAGTACCTGCCCGGGGTCCTGCGCAGCTACCTCGCCATCCCGCCGGACATGGTGGAGACCCGCCAGCCCAACGGGCGCACTCCCAACGAGGAGCTCACCGAGCAGCTCCAGCTCCTCGCGGGCCAGGCCGAGGCCTTGCACGCGAGCCGGCACAGCCGGATCGCGGCACAGCTGACCACCACGGGGAACTTCCTGCGTGAGAAGTACGGGAACCTCCACCGCGAAGCGTTCGACTTCGGGGTCAAGTAGGGCGCGACCCGCATGACTGCCGGGACGCGGGGGATGGTGACGACCGCCGACGGTGCAGCGCTCGAGGTAGTCAGCTACGGCACCGGTGAGCCGGTGGCCGTCATCCAGACCGCCCTCACCGGCGAAGAGCTCCTCCCGTTCACCGAGCTGCTCGCGCACGGGACGGGCCTGCGGGCGGTTCACGTCGGCCGCCGCGGTTACGGCACCGTCAGCGGTCCCGGGAAGCCCGGGACGACGATCGCCGACATGGCTACGGACTGCTGCGACGCCATCGAGGGGCTGGGCGCCGAACCCGCCCATGTCGTCGGTGCGAGCTTCAGCTGTGCGGTCGCCCTGGCGCTGGCGACCATGGCGCCGTCCTACGTGCGGTCCCTGACACTCGTCGAGCCGCCACCGATCGACGGCCCCGGAGCTGAGCAGTTCCGGGCGGTGACAGCCGGGCTCATCACCACGGCGACGACGGGAGGCACGGCAGTGGCGCTCGATGAGTTCATGCCCCTGCTCTACGGGGAGCCGTGGCGCGAGGCGCCGGAGTTCGGAGATCCCGGCACGGTTGCCGCCCTGGGGCGTGATGCCGAGACGTTCTTCGCCGTCGACCTGCCTGCGCTGCTGGCCTGGCGAGCCGACCCGGCAGAGCTCGCAGTCGTCCGCTGTCCGGTGATGGTCGTCGGCGGCAGCGAGAGCGATGCGTGGTTCCGCGAGGGACAGGAGCTGCTCGTGCAGGGGCTGCCGAGGGCTGAGCATGGGACTGTCGTCGGAGCCGGGCACCTGGTGACTGTTACCCACCCTCGCGAGCTCGCCGAGATGACGGTCGAGTTCGTCCGTCGCCGTCCATAGATATCGCTGGCCGCGGCGGTGAATTGCGCGCGGGGCGCGCAGTCAGCGCCGCACGCGCACGCAGCAGAACCCTGGCTGCGGCGCCAGCTCCGGCGTCGCGGCGACGCCGAGCTCGTCGACGACGCCCTCGATGAGGGAGAGGTTCATCCCGCAGACCAAGGTGGTGTGCGTGGCGGCCAGGCGGTCGAACGGGCAGTTGGCGAGGCAGATCTCGTCCTCTGCCGTCCGCGGTTCGTACCCGTACCTGGCGAGGACGCTGGCCGCTCGGTCGAGGTCGTCCTCCTCGCCGTCGGCGTCTGCCGCCATCCGCCGGCCCGTCTCCCCGGCGACGTCGTGCACCGCCTGCGCGACCGGCTCGCCCGTGCGGGCGGCGCGGTCGACCGCTGCCGCGAGCACTTCCCCCGCGAGGTCGTAGCGCCGTCCCGGCAGGGAGACTGAGAGCTCGCGCGCCGAGCGGCGGTAGAGCTTCGCCGGCCGCCCGGCACCCGGCCCGGTCCGGCCGGTGAGGCGCCGGAACTCGACGTCCAAGAGTCCTTCCTCCACCAGGCGGTCCAGGTGGAACTTCGCCGTGTGCGTCGGGACTCCCACGGCAGCCGCGGCAGCCTCGCGCCCGACGGCGTCCGGCTGGGCGGCGACGTAGAGGTACAGCGCGCGGCGGGTCGGCTCGGTGAGGGAGCCGACGCCGGCGAGCTGGGTGGCGAGATCGTCGTCGCGCACCGGTCCTCCTTCTATCGGTCACAGGTCTTGTCTGTAGAGTCTCACAGGTCTATCGTCAATGACACTAGCCGTTAGAACAGGGAGGTTCTCGTGAGCAAGACATCGGTCCAGCGGACCACTGCGCCCCACGCGTCGACCACCGCTGTGGATCAGGCGTTCCTCATCCTCCGGGTCGGCTTCACCGTCGCCCCGGTGCTCTTCGGACTGGACAAGTTCTTCAACATCCTCACCGAGTGGGAGCACTACCTCGCCCCGTGGATCGACCGCCTCGTGCCGGGTGACGCCGGCCAGGCGATGATGATTGTCGGGGTGGTGGAGATCGCGGCGGGCATCCTCGTCGCCGTGCGCCCGGCCATCGGCGGGTACGTCGTCGCCGCCTGGCTGCTGGGGATCATCGTCAACCTCCTCAGCATGGGCACCTACTACGACATCGCGCTGCGGGACTTCGGGCTGCTGCTCGCGGCGCTCGCCCTTGCCCGGCTCGCTGCCGCGCCGCACCCCGTCCGCGCCGGCGACCGGCTCGGCTGACCGAGGGGGACATCGTGGACGCACCCAGGTCCGTCGTCATCGTCGGAGGTGGTCTCGCCGCGGCGAAGGCCGTGGACGGACTCCGCACCGGAGGGTTCGACGGAAAGCTCACCATCGTGGGCGAGGAGGCCACCGCTCCCTACGAGCGCCCGCCGCTGTCCAAGGGCTACCTCATGGGGAACGACGAGCGGGACAGCGTCCTCGCTCACCCGGCGAGCTGGTACGAGGACCACGACGTCGAGCTCCTGCTCGGCACCCGCGCCACGGCGCTGGACCTTACAGGCCACACCGTGGCCACCTCCGCCGGGCAGGTCGGGTACGACAGGCTGGTCCTGGCCACCGGCTGCCGTCCCCGGTACCTTCCTTTCGCCCCGTCGGGCGACACCGTCGGTTACCTGCGGACGATCGAGGACAGCGACCGCCTCCACGCCCAGCTGCGGCCCGGCCGCCGCATCGTGCTCATCGGCGGCGGCTGGATCGGGCTGGAGGTGGCGGCCGTCGCACGCACCCTGGGGTGCGACGTCGTCGTGCTCGAGGCCTGTGAGCGGCCGCTCCAGCGCGTCCACGGGGCCGAGGTGGCCGAGGTCTTCGCGGACCTGCACATCTCCCGCGGCGTGGGCCTGCGGACCCGCGTCTCGGTGGCGGGCGTCGAGGAGGAGGGCGGGCGGGCGACCGTCCGGCTCGCCGACGACTCCATGGTGGAGGCGGACTTCGTCGTCCTCGGGGTCGGGGCGCTGCCGGACACCTCCCTCGCGGAGGAGGTGGGACTGCTGGTGGACGACGGCATCGTCGTCGACGAGTGGCTGCGCACCTCCCACCCGGACGTCCTCGCGGCGGGTGACGTCGCGCGGGCCTACCATCCGCGTTTGCGTCGGCGCGTGCGGGTGGAGCACTGGGACACCGCCGTTGCGCACGGGAAGGCGGTGGCGCGCAGCATCCTGGGGGAGGGGCGGCCCGCGGACCGGCTCCCGACGTTCTTCACCGACCAGTACGACGTCGGGATCGAGTACGTGGGCGACCCCGGTCCGGAGGGGTACGACCACGTCCTCGTGCGCGGCGACAAGGACGCGCGGGTGTTCACGGCGTTCTGGCTCCGCCGCGGCCAGGTGGTTGCGGGGATGCACATGAACGACTGGGAAGCGACGAGACACATCCGCCGGATCGTCACGACTGGGAAGGTGGACCTGCGCGCCCTGCGCGACACGCGGGTACCGCTCGGCGAGATCGGACGCGAGATGGGCGAGCGGGTCGAGTCCGGGATCGCGTCGTCGGTGTAGACCGCTTCGCCCGGGGGGACGAGCAGACCCGCACCACTGGCGCGGCCCGGTCGCACTGCTGCGACCGGGCCGTCGCCGCGTCAGTCCGTCGCCCGGCGCATCCGCACCGCCCCCGCGCCGGCTCCGAGCAGGAGCAGGACGACGACGGCGAGGAGCCCGGGGTCGACGCCCGTGCTGGGAAGGTGGCCGCCTCCCGGTCGGCCTGGAGGACCGGACGGTGCCGGGGTGGGCTCCGCGGTGGGCCTGGCCGTGGGCTCCTCGGTGGGCTGCTCGACCCCTTCGATCGTCACGTCCACACCCACGGTCACCGGCTGGGCACCGGGGTTGTCGGTGACGTGGGTGGCCTCGTTGGTGAGGACGTCGCCGTCACTCAGGCTCCCGTCGTCGTCGACCGTCACCTCGTACCGGACCGTGACGGGGGCGAACGACGCGCCGGCGTAGTTGAAGCAGACGACGTTGCCGTCCGCGACGACGCCCTCGCCGGAGTCGTGGTTGACGAGCGTCTGGCCCGAGGTGCCGTCCGCGTTCTCCGTGCCGACCGTCAACGGACCGTCCACCGGACCGGTGACGTTGTCGTAGGCCACGTAGAACTCGTAGCTGCCCTCCGTGTCGTCCTGCCCGCGGAACGCGACGAGCTGGACGTCGTAGGTGCTCTCCGGGTCCTCGACGAGCTGGACGTCGTCGTACTCGACGACGATCAGGCCGCCGACCTCGGTCTCGCCCTCGACGACGGTGACGCCCCTGTTCGTCGCCTCGTCGTAGACGATCTCCATGTCCTGCCACAGCATCGCCAGCAGGTTGTTCGGTGCCTGCGGGTCGGGCAGCGTCTGGGGAACCCAGGGCTCACCGTCGTAGTGCGTCGCGGCGTCGAAGACGACGAACCCGTCATCGGTCAGCCACATCCCGTCGTAGTCCACGCCGTAGAAGCTGAACGGAGCACCCGCGCCGACGTTGAACGCCACGGTGTCCCCGGCGATCTCGGGGTCGGCGAGGAAGCCGAGCTCCTCGAGGTCGACGTAACCGCCGTCCTCCGACAGGGGGTTCACGCACAGCGGGTCGGCGTCGCTGCGCGTGATGACGTACTCGCCCTCGACGCCGGCCGGCGTCGGGGAGATGCCCTCCCACGTGAGGACACCGTCGGTGACGGTCGCGCCCTCCGTGGCCGAGCCCTCGACGTACGTCATGCCCTCCGGGATGGCGTCGGTGATGGTGTAGGCGAGGTCCTCCGCGCTGACGTTGGGCTGCACGGTGAGCTCGTAGGTGACGGTGTCACCCGGTGCGGCGGTCTCGACGTCGGCGGTCTTGGTGACGTCGTCGGCGAACCGGTTGAGGTCCACCGGGATGATGCCGATGTCGCCCGGGGACTGCGGCGAGGAGCCGAGGCTGAGGGCGCCGTACCAGCGCTGACCGGCGGCCAGGGCCGGCTCGTCGTAGAACACGCGCAGGTCGAACGGCTCGCCGACGGGTTGCGCCTGCGGGCCCTCGACCCACATGTTCCCGGCATCGCTCCCGACGACGGCGGTCCCCAGGGTGAGGGTGTCGGTCGCGTCCTCCTCCGAGGACTGCCAGTTCTGGACCACCACCCACCAGGTGCCCGGCTCCGGCGCGGTCAGGTCACACCTCTCGTCGGACCCGTACGACGCGCTCGCGCACTCGAGGGTCTCCTCGCCCGGGGTGTCGCCGGGCCCGGCGAAAAGGTCGATGTCCTGTGCAGTCGCGTCGGTGACCTCCACGACGAGGCGGCTCGTACCCTCCGGGACCTCGACCAGGACCACCTCCGTGCCCTCCGGCCCGTCGAAGGGGTCGAAGTCCGTCGGGTCCTGGGGGAGGGCGAGCTCCTGTGTCTCGGCCGGGGTGAGGCCCGCAACGTCGACGCTCAGGTCGGTGAGCTCGATCGCCCGCACACCCTCCACGAGCTGCGAGCCCGCGTCGCGGCGGGTGTCGATGACGACCTCGGCCGGCAGCACACCGGTCGAGGGCATGACCGCGACCGGCAGACCGGCCGTCGAGACGTCTCCGTCCGACGGCGTGAGCGTCACTCGCCCGAACTGCCAGGTGCCGGTGCTCGCGCCGCGCACATCGGCGGACACGACGATCTCCTGAGTCTCGCCCTCGGCGAGGGTGAAGGTCGCGGGCTCGACCGACAGCGTGACGTCCGGCGACGACTCGACGCTTGCCGTCCACTCGACGGTGCCGTCGGCGACGCCGGTGACAGTGCGCGTCCACGTGCAGTCGTGCAGGCACTGGCTGGTGGCCATGCTCGCGAGGTTGAGGGCGGCGGGGTCGCCGCCGAGGCTCGGGTCCGCGGCCTGGTAGTTGGCCAGCGTCTCGTCGAGGACGAGGCCCGCGTTCGCTGCGGCGTCGAGGTCGATCCGGCCCGATCCCATGTCGAACGGGTCGGCCGGGGTGGAGCCGTCCTCCTTGGTGACGTCCGTCGTCGCCGTCGTCATGAGGGCGGACTGGATCTCGGCCGGCGTCCACTCCGGCTCGAGCACCTTGAGGAGTGCACCGGCGCCGGCCACGTGCGGGCTGGCCATCGAGGTCCCGGAGGAGAATCCCCACTGTGGAGCGACCTCGGCCTCGGGGGTCGACGCGCCGAAGGCGGCGAGGATGTCGACGCCGGGCGCGGTGACGCTGGGGGAGATGAGGTCCATCGCGCGGTTCGGGCCGCGGCTGGAGAAGTCGGCTGTGACGTCCCCCTTCGTGGGGTCCTCGGACAGGGTGGCGCCGGCGATGGTGCCGGTGTGGCCGGTGCCCTCCGCCAGCCACTCCCTCAGCGCGACGGCGTCGTCGTAGGTGATGTGGACGGCGGGGAGCTCGTGCGCGTCACCGGTGAGCGAGTCCCCGCTCTCCTCGTCGTTCGCGAGGATCATCCCCCCGGCGCCCGCGTTGGAGACGACCTCGCCCATCTCGAGCCGGTCGACGAAGCCGCGCTCGCAGATGACGATCTCGCCGTTGAAGGTGCGGTTCCGGAAGCTTCCCGGCTCACACCACGGGTTGCCGTAGTCTCCCGCGTCGACGATCGGCGCCGGTCCGTACCCGGCGGTGAAGCCGAGCCCCTCGAGGTCGGGGAGCCCGGTGCCGTCCGCCCGGGTGAGGTCGGTGACGGCGTTGACGTAGGAGCGGTCGTGCGTCGATGCGCCGGCCGTGGTGATCCACGGGATGTCCGCGGGCGTGCCGATCGTCTCGGACCACGGTCCGTCGTTGCCGGCGGCGGTCGCGACGAAGATGCCGGCGGCGCGGGCGGCGAGGAAGCCGAGGGCTTCCGGGTCCGACCAGGCGGCCGAGGGCTCCCAACCGCCGATCGAGTAGTTGAGGACGTCGACACCGTCGGCGATAGCCTGGTCCAGGGCAGCCGTCGTGGCGGCCATCGAGCAGCCGTCGACGTCGCAGACGTCGTAGGCGATGAGGTTGGCGTGGGGCGCGACGCCCGAGATTCTGCGGGTCTCGCTGATGCCTGACGGACCGTTCACGACGGCGTCGACCTGGTTGCCCGCGACCGTGCTGGCGGTGTGGCTGCCGTGCCCGTCGGTGTCGAACGGGCCGTCGCCGGAGAAGTCCCACGCACCGATGAGCTTGTCGTTGCAGGCGAACCGCTCGTCGTACTGGTCGGTGTTGGCCGGGTCGCACATGCCGATGTAGGTCCCGGCGCCCAGCGGGTTCGTGTGGTCATAGCCGTCACCGCCGTCGGCCACGGGCACGGTGTCCGCGAAGGAGGGGTTCGACGGGTTGATGCCCGTGTCGAGGATGCCCGCGACGATCCCTTCGCCTCGGGTGCCGTCGACCCCGGTGGCGGTCCCGTCCCACAGGGCGGGCGCATCGATCCACGCCGGGCCGTTGTCCGTCTGCAGCTCGCGTCGGACGTCGACGACGACGGAGGTCACCTCGGGCAGCCCGGCGACGGCCGCGGCCTCGTCGGCCGTGAGGCGGACCGCGAGGCCGTTGAGCGCGTAGGTGTAGGTGAAGTCGACCCTCGGCGCGCGGCCGATCTCCCTGGCGATCAGGCTGCGGAGGGCGTCCTGCTCGGTCTCGAGGTGGGCGGCGTACCTGCGCACCGGCGCGGCGGCCGGGTCGAGCCGTCCACCCGCTGTGGGCTTTGTGGCCCGCAGCCGCTCGACCCCGCCGGAGTAGGTGGCGACCGCGGGGTCGGCGAGCTGGACGATGTACCGCTCGGCGGTCGGTGACTTGCCGAGGCGCAGCACCGTCCCCTTGTCGCCTCCTCGCGGGAGGGACGTGGAGGCGGTGACCTCCGCGGCCTCGAGGCCGGCCCCGGGCTTCCGGGCGCCGGCGGCGTCGGAAGGACCGGCGTGGGCCGCTGGGATCACCCCCAGCGCGAGCGCGAACGTCACGACCGACACAAGAAGCCGGGGTCGCAGTCTGGACACAGGCTCACCCACCTTTGGGAGAAGAAGGACCCCGGTTCGCCCGAGTGAGCCTTGTCTAGTGGTTCGGCGGGGCCCGGTCAACGGCCCTCGGGGGATTTCGTGACGTCGTCACCCGATCGTTCCCTGACGCGTCCCAGGGCAATCCGTACGGCGGTTGAACCTGCGTCAGCGTTCTTGCCCGCGGCCTGTCCAGCCGTGCCAGGATGACCGCCAATGACGCTGGCCGACGCTGTGCCCACGGCATGATCACCGCAGACGCGCTCCGCGGGGTCCCGCTGTTCTCCGCGCTGCCGCCGGACACCCTCGACTACGTCGCCGGGGCCGTCGAGGACATCCGGCTGGTCGCGGGGGAGTACTTCGCGCAGGAGGGGGACGAGCGGGCGCTCTTCGTCGTCATCGAGGGCCGCGCCGAGATCACCAAGGTCGTCAACGGTGACGAGCTAGTCATCGGTGTCCGCACCCCCGGCATGCTCTTCGGTGAGGTGCCGATGACGCTGAGCACGAAGTTCCCGGCCAGCGGGCGCGCGACCGAGCCGACGCGGATCCTGCGGCTGGGCGTGAGTGAGTACCACAGCCTCGCCGCCCTGGCCCCGGCCGTCGCGGCGCACGTCGGTGGGGTCGCCCGCGGCTACCTCACCGACCTGCAGAACTGGGCGGCCGCGACCCCCGAGGCGGAGGCGCACCTCATCGGCCCACGCGCCGACCGCCGCGTGCGGGAGATCGCCACGTTCCTCAGCCGCAACGAGATCCCGTTCGAGCGAGTCGCGCCGGGCGCCGCCGCGGTCGACGGGCCGGTGCTCGAGCTGCGCGACGGGAGCCGCCTCGTCGACCCTTCAATGCGCGAGATCGCCGCGGCGGTGGGCCTGGGCGTGCAGCCGAAGGCGACGGAGTACGACGTCGTCATCCTCGGGGCGGGGCCGGCCGGGCTCACCGCAGCGGTCAACGGCGCGGCCGAGGGGCTGCGGACCCTCGTCGTCGAGAGCCTCGCGCCGGGTGGCCAGGCCGGCACGTCGACGCGCATCGAGAACTACACCGGCTTCCCCTACGGCGTGTCCGGTGACGACCTCGCGAGCCGCGCCCTCAAGCAGGCCAGACGCCTCGGCGCGGAGATCGTCGTCACGCGGTCGGTGACCGAGATCCGCCCGGGAGGCCATGACGTCGTCCTCGACGGCGGCGACGTCCTGCGGGCGCCGCTCGTCGTCCTCGCCACCGGGGTGGAGTGGCGCAAGCTGTCGCTGCCCGACGTCGACCGGTACCTCGGCAAGGGCGTCTACTACGGCGCCGCCCGGAGCGACGCCGGCCTGGCCCGCGGCCGGGACATCTGCATCGTCGGCGCGGGCAACTCCGCCGGTCAGGCCGCGGTGTTCTTCTCCCGCCACGCCCGGTCGGTGACGATGCTCGTCCGCGGACCCTCCCTCGCCGCGAGCATGTCGCAGTACCTCATCGACCAGATCGCCGCGAACAGCACCATCACGGTGGAGACGCGCAGTCAGATCGTCGGTCTCCACGGTGCCACCGACCTCGAGGCCGTCGACGTGCACGACGCCGCCACCGACAGCACGTCCCGCCGGGACCTCACGGAGGTGTTCGTCATGATCGGCGCGGACGCCGTCACCGGGTGGCTGCCGCCGTCGGTCGCGCGCGATGTGAACGGCTACGTCCGCACCGGTCCCGACGTCGCCCCGGAGTGGACCGCCGGCCGTCGCCCCTTCGCACTCGAGACCAGCGTGCCGGGCATCTTCGCCGTCGGCGACGTGCGCTCGGGGTCGGTCAAGCGCGTGGCGGCGGGGGTGGGGGAGGGCGGCATGGCGATCGCCCACGCGCACCAGTACCTCGCGCTCAGCCGGTAGTCACTCGACTCGTGCCAGGGCGTAGCGGCGCGCCGACGCCTCGTCCTAGAGTCGGTAGCGGGCCGCCGCGCCGTGGCGACCGGACCCGAGGAGACGGCCATGGCCGAGACCGACATCGACGTCAGCGTCCCACCGAGCGGCACCGGCTGCGCCGAGTGCCTGCGCGAGGGCGGCTGGTGGGTGCACCTGCGCCGCTGCGCCAGCTGCGGGCACATCGGCTGCTGCGACAGCTCCCCGGGCCAGCACGCGACCGGCCACTACGAGAGCACCGGCCACCGCTACATGCGCAGCTTCGAACCGGGGGAGACCTGGTACTGGGACTTCCAGGACCAGGTCTCGATCGAGGGACCCGAGCTCGCACCACCGCAGCACCACCCGACGGACCAGCCCGCTCCTGGCCCTGCCGGTGCGGTGCCCGCCGAGTGGCGCGAGCGCATCCACCGCTGAGACACGGGCCACCGGCTCGCGGCGCGCACCACGGCGGCTTCCCCGCGGGATCGTGCCGCCCGCACCCCGCCCGGCCGGTCAGGCGACGGCGACGACGACGGCGGACGCGTCACTGCGCCACACCGTGCCGACGTCCCGGAAGCCCGCGGCCGTGAGCGCAGCGGTGTTCTCTACCTCTCGCACGAAGACGCGAGGCTGACGCGGGCCGAGGGCGGTGGCGCGGGCGGCGAGGAGCGGCGCGAACTCGGGGACCGCCTCGACGCGTCGCCAGAACTCCGGCCAGGTCGGCGCACCGGACCCCGCCGAGGGGTGGTGGCGGAGGGTGCGGGCGAGGGCGTGCCGGCCGACCGCGGAGTCCGCGGTGCCGGGCGGCACCGTGTCGACGTTGGCGATCACCCCGCCGCGGGGCAGCACGGTCCGCACCTCCGCGTACACGCGGGCCAGGACGTCTGGGGAGAGCCAGTGGGTCGTCGTGGCCGTGACGACGGCGTCGACGGCGGTGGCCCCGTCCCCCGGGACGGCGCCCAGCCACCCGGGGTGGCGGAGGTCCCCGACGACGCGGCGGACGCCGTCGCCCGGGTACGCGCGCCGTCCGAGCTCGAGGAGGAAGGGGTCGACGTCCAGGCCGGTGACCGTGCAGCCGGGGAAGCGTGCCCGTGCGGCGCGGGCGAAGGAGCCGGTCCCGGTCCCGAGGTCGAGAACGCTGCGCGGGTCCCGTCCGAGGATGCCGCGGACCGCGTCGAGCGCGACGGTGAGCTGGGTCGCCCGCTCGGGCACGTACGCCGCCTGGAAGGTCTCCCACTCCGCCGCTGCCCACGCCCACGGGTCGTCGGTGACGGCCTTCGCGGGGCGCGCGGCCCTCAAGGGCGTGCTCACCGGACGGCGCCCGTCGGGGCCGGCACCCGTGGTGCGGTCGCGCCGAGGAGGAAGACGGCGTGCGCGACGACGAGCGGGACGAGGGCGGGGACCGCGAGGTACAGCAGGCCGTGCACGGCTCCCACCACCGCGGCTCCCACCATCGGGAAGAACGCGGCGCTCAGGCTGGGCATCCCCACCGCCTGGACCCCGACGAAGAGGGCGGTCGCGACGGTGACGGCCACCGCGGGGCCCCAGCCCTCGAGGACGTGCAGCAGGACGACGCGGAACACGACCTCCTCCCCGGCGACGTAGGCGACGACGGTGACGACCGCGACGCCCGGGCTCGCCACCCGCCCGACCGCCCGGAACTGCCGCACCCACCCGCCGCCGCCGGAGGCGAGCCACGTCTCGGCGGAGCCGCGCGTCACGCCCACGACCGCGCGGACCAGCACCGCGGACAGGCCGAGCGAGCCGATCCCGAGCAGCGCCGCCAGGGCCAGCAGCGCGGGGGACCAGCCGCTGACGAGCGGGCCGGCGGAGGGGCCGACGAGGAGCCAGAGGACGACGGCGAGCACGAGCTGCGCGAGCGCGGCGCCGGCGAGCTTGAGGGCGTCGTCGACGTCCTTCTCGCTGTGCCGCTCGGTGAGCGACGCGGCCTGCGCGACCCGGCGGGCGAGCGCCCCGAACCGGCCGACGACGTGGCGGTACACCACCGCGTAGAACACCACGACGACGGCGCACACGACGACGGCGGTCACCGCGCCCACCCCCCGGCCGGGACGCGCGACCCGGTCTGCCGGCCGGCGGCGACGCCTGCCCGGACGTTGACGACGACGTGCGCCGTGACGGCGGGCAGCACGGAGCCGGTCAGCAGCACCAGGGCCAGGGCGATGACGGACAGCGGGAGGAACGCCAGCGGCTGGCCGGGCCCGAGCTCAGCGTGGGAGAGCGCGAAGAGGACGGTGACCGCGACCAGGGCCGCCGCGCCACCGACGCCGCCGACGGCCAGGGCGGCCCCCACGAGCAGGCCGCGGAAGACGAGCTCCTCGAGGACGGCGCAGGCGACGAGGTGGCCGGTGACGGTCACTGGCCGAGGAGCTTCGACAGCTGCCGGCCGACTCTGGCGCGCCACGCGCGAGAAGAGCGGCCGGCTGACCTGCGAGGCCCGTGCGCGGATCACGCGCACGATGCGGTCATACGCCCAGATGGCGGCCAGTCCGCCGAGTCCGCCGACGGCGATGAACGCGACGAGCGCCAGTGGCCACGGCAGGCCGCCGAGGTCGAGCAAGCCGCCGTCGCCCAGCGCGGCGGCGCGGCCGAGGCCTAGCCAGCCACCGCCGTCGGCGTCCGAAGAACTCGCACGTCCCGGGGCGCCGATGCCCGCCACCCCAGTCCCGACCACCAGCACGGCGAGCAGGAGACCGGCGTGGAGTCGGAGGAAGCTCAGAGGCCCGGGGCGGGGAGGAGGCCGAGCAGCGTCCCGGCCACCGTCGCCGTCGCGGGGCCGAGCACCCAGACCACGGCGGTGGCGTACGCGACGGTCTCAGGGGTACGGATGGGGAGCCTCCTCCCCGTGCACCCGCCGTAGGCGGCGAAGCGCGGGTGGTGCGCGGGTGGGGCGCTCGGCAGGGACAGGGTGAGGACGTCGGGGGACCAGGTGCGCATGGCGACCATGCCGAGGTCGCGGATGTCGACGGTCGTGAGGTCGAGCAGGAGGAGGTCCTTGCCGGTGCCGCGGAACGCCTCGACGATCCGCGCTGCGCCCGCCGCGGGGTCGCTCGGGCCGTCGGGCGGGAGGTCCTCGTCGGTCACCTCGGGGCCCGCGGTGAACCGCTCGACCACCCGCTCGGCCAGCGGACCCGAGGCGTAGAGCGCGACGTTCTCGTCGAGGTCGTACAGGCCCTCGGCGCGGGCGGCGTCGCCCTCGACTGAGCGCCGGAACAGCAGCACCTTCGCCAGCTGCGCGACCGCCGCGCCCTCGAGGAAGGCCTTGGTGACGGCACCCGCGAGCGTGAGGTCGCAGCCCAGTCCCACCGCCACCCGCGGGGCATGCGGGGAGGTGACGAGGCACGCGACGGCGAAGCCCGGCAGGTCCGCGCTCGGGAGCAGGACGAACGTCGGCTGCTCGGCGCCCGCCGGCAGCACCTCCGCGATCCGCCGCCGGGCGGACGCCGTCCGGGCACCGCCGACGAGCCGGTAGGCGCGCCCGCCGCCGTACCAGTGCCCCATCGCAGCATCGATCTGGACGAGCTCGAGCAGGCAGTTGAGCAGGGCGGCGGCCGTCGTCGTGTGGGCGGCGCTGCCGGTGCTCACCCCGCTCACGACGTGCGGCTCGCCGGGGAAGCCGTGGTACCCGGGGGAGGCCTCCTGGGCGAGCATCCACCGCTGCCCGCCGTCGACGAGCGAGCGGCAGCGCAGCCAGGTGACCGGCTCGGCGGGGTCGAGCCTCCGGAAGGGGAAGCCCTCCCGGGCGAGCATCTCGTCGGTGAACCACCCGTCGGGCGGGACGAGCACCCGGTGACCGGACGCGCGCATGTCCGCGAGCGACGCGACGCGGCTCTCGTGGCGCGGGGCGACCTGGCTCATCACGTGCGAGTACCGCTCCACGGTCTCGCCGAGCGTCTTGACCACCGACTCCGTCACCGACGGCCCGGATCCACCGATGTGGTAGGCCCCGGCCGCCGGGGGCTCGGTGCCGCGCAGGACGTGGACGCCGGTCATCTCCCCGCCCGCGATGACGAGCCGGGGGTCCAGCCGCCCCGGCAGCACGAAGCCGATCTGCTGCGCCAGCCCGGTCAGCGGCCCGACCATCCGCGACAGCAGCCGGCGGGTCGAGGGCGTGAGCACGCCGGTCCCGGTGACCTGGACGTCCAGCGCCGGGCCGGCCGCGCCGTCGTCGACGTCGGCCACCGTCCGTGTCTCCGTGCTCATCGCCGCCCGCCTCCTCTCACGCGCCGTCGAGGACCGCGCGGACGTCGAAGAACAGCTCCTCGTCCCGCGCGTAGGGCTCCGGCCCGCACGCCGGGCACCCGGGCAGCCGCAGCACCTCGTTGTAGGTGAGCTCCATCGTCGGCAGGTAGATGCTCAGCGCCTTGCCCACGGTGAAGGTCGTGCCGGTGAGGAGCATGTTGAGGGCCTCCGCGGCGGTGTGGGCGGCGAGCATCGCGCCGAGCACCGGCTCCACCTCCGGCACGGCGCCCGCGGCACGCCCCTGCGCAAGCGCCGTCTTGTACCGCAGGTAGCTCGCGCTCTCCCGCAGGTTCATCGCCACCCGCGCCTCGAAGCACTCGTAGCAGGCCGAGCGGTGCGGCACCGTCAGGGGCCCGACGACGAGCGACGGGCCGTCGACGACGGCGTGCAGCCAGGTGAACCCGCAGTGCATCGCGAGCCGGTTGAGGACGACGGCGACGTGCGGCCGGACCGACTCCTGCGGGGCGACGACGAGGTGGTCGCGCCAGCCCGCAAAGGCCTCCGCCGCCTCGGCGAGGGCGAAGGGGTCGTTCGTCGTCCCGGGCCGTGCCGCCAGGGCGAGGAGCGCGCCGTCGTCCTCCGTGCGCACGCGCGTGCCCGCCACGGCGAGGCTCTCTGCGAGCAGGTCGGCCACGCGGCCGGCGAGCGAGGACGAGCCGAGGACGACCGGCTCGCTCACCTCCGTGGCCGGTCCGCCGCCGAAGGGCAGCAGCGCCGGGGCCGCGCGCGCGACGTAGGAGTCCAGCGCCGTCGTCGGCCCGTCCTCGAGGGCGCCGAGGTCGGTGAGGTGGTCGAGCAGCCCGTCGACGTCCCGTCGGGAGACGGCGGCCTCCCGGGCGAGCTCGGCGACCGTCCGTGAGCCGTCCAGCAGCCCGATGAGCCGTGCGAGCGCACCCGCTCCGGAGGAGTCGGAGAGCGTGTAGGACTCAGCGCTCCACCCGCCGTGCCGCAGCTCGACGACGTCGGGGCTGTGCGGCACGGCCGTGAAGTGCGGCTTGATGCGCGGGCGGGTGGCCACGGGTCACTCCTTCGCTCCGATGACGACGACGTGGACGATCGCCTCGTTGACGCCGTCCATCCCGAGGGCCTCGTGCGCCTCGTCGTCGTAGACCGACGAGCACGGGACGCTGCCGAGGCCGATGGCGGTCGCCGCGAGGTCGAGGTGCGCGGCCATCGCCCCGGCCTCGAGCAGCACGTGCCGCATGCCGCGTGCCCCGTACTTGCGCATGCTCCGCCACGGCCGCGCGACCAGCAGGCAGAGCACGGCGGCCCGGTCCCACATGAGGAGCTCGGTCGAGACGGCCATCGAGCCGAGCACCCCGTCGACGGCGTCACCGTCGCCGCGGGGCATGAGCGCGTGGCGGCGGGAGTCGTAGGTGTAGACGCCGCGCGGCACACCGGTGACGCGCAGGACGACGACGTCGAGCCGGACCGGGAAGAGCGCGCCGGCGCTCGCGGTGGTGCGGAACGGACGGTGCGGGTCCGGCGACGTCGTCCCCGCCGCGGCGTGGGCGAGGGCCGCGAGGTCGCGGAGCCGGATCGGCTCACCGGTGAACGCGCGGACACTGCGGCGGTCCGCCAGCGCCGTGCCGAGGGCCATCGGCAGGGGACCGGCCGGCGGGAGGGGGGTGCCGCCGTCGTCGTCCACGGTCTCGTCGACGAGGGCTCCGATGCCGCTGCCCACCTCGCTGAGGAACAGGCCGACCGACGCCTCGAACTCCGCGTCACGGCGGCGCAGGCGCGAGGCGACGAGGAAGGTCTCCGCCGACCGCGGCCCGCCCGCGCCGAACGCCAGCGCGTCGTGGCGGAAGGGGTGGGTGAGGTGGCCGGTCGCCCGCGCCGCCGCCTGCAGCGGCCGGAAGCCGTTGGTGAAGACGGCGGCGGTGAGGGCGGTCGGGTCGGCCGACCCGTCGAGGGGTGGCATGGCGATCAGGTCGCGTCCTTGCCGACGGACACGGCCTCCTCATGCTCCTTCGACTGATCGTCGGTGATGGGGTTCTGGTACTTGCCGACGCGGAAGTGCTTCTCCGCGATCGGCGCGAGCTGCATGAGCCCGACGTGGTTGCCGTCGGGGTCGAGGATGACGGCCATCGTGCCGACGTCGTCACCCACCTCGATGCCCTCGCGGCGCCCGAGCTCCTGGTAGAAGCGGCGGGCCTTCTCGGCGATCTTCACCGGCTGCGGCTCGACGACGACGCGGCCGTCGAGCCCCCGCAGCTCCTCGAGGGTGCCCTTGAGGTCCTCCACCGCGAAGTAGCAGGTGAGGCGCTCGGAGTCGTCGTAGCGCTGGGTGATGGTTAGGTCGATGCCGTCCTCGGAGATCGGCATGAAGTAGGACTCCACCTCGTCGTTCAGGCCCCGGGCGAACGAGTCGTCGCCGAGGAGCGTGCCGTAGAACCGGCGCGCCGCCTGGGAGTTCGTCGTCGGGACGTTGCACATGATCAAGCTGCCGCGCAGTGCGGTTCTCATCGTCTCCTCCTGGGGCTGTCAGTCACCACGAGCAGCAGCAGCTGCTGCTGCAGCAGCACCCCGACCCGCAGCAGGAGCTCGCTCCTGGTAGCGGGAGGAATGCCTCGCGAAGTGCGGGCGCACTGCCCGCCTGCTGTCCTTGGCTGCGATGCTCGACAGCGATCTCGACGTCGATCCGCATCGTCGCTCCTCCTCCGTCAGCTGGACCCGCGCCCCACGGCGCGGCACCGGCACCGGACCGGTAGGCGCACCGTAGGGCGAGCACCGTTGCCCCACCGTTACTGCGGCGTTCCCGGTCCGTCAGTCGGGGGAGACGGCCGACCACAGGAGCGGCCGGACGAGGCGCTGCAGCTCGTCGGAGACCCGGATACCGAGCTCACGGTGGAGCAGGTCGGCGAAGGTGTCGTAGACGGCGACGGCGTCGGCGTAGTTGCCCTCCTGGACGTGGACCCGGACGAGCGCACGCCGGGCGCTCTCGCGGAACGGGTCCAGGCCCACCGCCCGTGTCGCGGCGAGCAGCGCGGTGGCGGTGTCCCCGGCACCGAGGGCGAGGTCCACGCTGGCCTCCAGCGCCTGGAGGCGGAGCTGGTGGAGGAGGTGGCGCTCCTCCAGGACCCACGGCTCGGCCCAGCCGGGAAGGAGGTCGTCGAAGCTCAGCGCGTCGACGACGGCCGGGCTCACGGGGACGGTCCCGACGCGCGGTCCCAGGTACGTGCGCAGCCCGTGGAGGTCGACGTCGACGGCCGGTCCCAGCACGAGGCACCCCGCGCCGTCGGTGACGACGCTGCCCACGCGGTGGTGGAGCCACCACAGCGCACCGCGCAGGTTCGCTCGTGCGCGCGCCTCGTCGCTCTCCGGCCACAGCACCCCGGCGAGGTAGTCCCGCCGCCGCGGCCCGCGCACCGCGAGCAGGCTGAGCAGGCGCTGCTCGCGCTGGGGGACGTCGACCGGGCCCTCGTCGGGGGCGAGCAGCTGCCAGCGGTCGAGCAGGTGGAGCTGCCAGCGGGGACAGTCCGCGGTGTCGTCCATGTGGTCAGCCTCCGTCGGGCGTGCTGCTCCGCGCGCGCATCGTCTCGGGACCGGCGGTGCCGTCGAGCCTATGGGGGAGGGGCCGGCCGGCCGGGGTGTGGTGCGACAGGCCATCGGGCGGACGTCGCTTCCCCTTGGGGCAGCGGGTCAGGGCACGGGCGCGCCCGCGCCCGCGCGGCGCTCGGTCGTCAGGATCCGACGGCGTAGCGCAGGTGGACGGTGCCGTCCGTGAAGCGGCGGTTCTCGAGCAGTGAGAGCTGCAGCCGCTGGGAGGGGAGGGCACGCAGGCCACCGCCGATGGTCATGGGGCTGAGGACCAGGTGCAGCTCGTCGACCAGCCCGGCGGCAAAGGCCTGCGCGGCGAGCGTGGGGCCGAAGACGCTGAGGTCACCCGGTGACTCTGCCTTGAGGCGGCGCACGGCCTCCGGGGCGAAGCGCGGCTCGAGCCGGGTGCGCGAGGTGGTGACCTCCGTCAGCGTCGTCGAGTAGACGACCTTCTCGGTGCGCTGCCACCACTCGGCGAAGTCACCCTCGTGCTCGCCGGACTCGGCGAGGGAGGGATCGGTCTCCCACACCGACATCACCTCGTAGGTCCGCCGCCCGTAGAGCTCGACGCTGATGCGCTCCTGGAGCTCGTTGAGGAACTCGAAGACGTCCGGTGACGGTTCCGCCCAGTCGTGGTCGCCGTCGGGGTCGGAGACGAAGCCGTCGAGCGAGCAGATGGGGACGTACAGGAGTTTGCCCATGGTGGTGTCGACCGGGCCCGACGGCGGAACTCATCTGCCGCCGTCGGACCCGGTCCGGTGAGCTCAGTTGAGCGCGCGGGTGGACTCCGGGATGACGCCGTCGGCGTAGAGGCTCTTGGCGACGTCCTGCAGCGCGGTGAGGGCGACGCGCTGGGTGGTGGGGCCGTAGGAGATGCGGGCGACGCCGAGGGCCTCGTACTCGGCGGCGGTGAGCGCGCCGGGCAGGCCGATGACGCTGACCTTGCGCTCGCCGATGCCCTCGACGAGCTGGCGGGTGACGTCGGCGTCGAGGACGCCGGGGACGAAGACGATGTCGGCGCCGGCGTCGAGGTAGGCGCGGCCGCGCTCGATGGCGTCGGCGACGGACTCCTCCATCGGACGGTCGCCGCCGCGCACGATCGCGTCGGTGCGGGCGTTGAGGGAGAAGGGGACGCCCTCGGCCTCGCCGGCGGCGACGACGGCCGCGACGCGCGCCGCGGACTCGGCGAGCGGGCGCAGGCGGTCCTCCATGTTGGCGCCGACGATGCCGACGCCGATGGCGCGGCGGGTGGTCTCGCCGGTGTCCTCGTAGCCGTCGTCGAGGTCGGCGGTGACGGGGACGTCGCCGGCTGCCGCGACGATCCGGCCGACCATGTCGAGGGTGAGGTCGAAGGGGATGGTGCCGTCCGGGTAGCCGAAGGTGGCGGCGATCGAGTGGCCGGCCGTCGCGATGGCCCTGGTCTCGGGCAGGGCGAGGATCGCCTTCGCCGAGACGACGTCCCACACGTTCACCACCCGCAGGATCTCGGGCGCCGCGTGCAGGGCGGACAGGGTGCGGGCGCGGTCGGCGGGCGACGTGCTGGGCTGGTTCGTGCTCTCCGTGGTCATCTCGCCACGTTACTGGGGTGGGGGAGGAGTGGGAAGGCTGCTCCCGCCGGGTGGTCGTGTGCTTCGATCTGGCCATGAGGATCGCTGTGGCCGGTGGGACCGGCGTGGTCGGCAGGCACGTCGTCGAGGCGGTGTCCGTTGCGGGGCACGAGCCCGTGGTGATCGCCCGCTCGCGTGGCGTGGACCTGACGACCGGCGCGGGACTGGACGGCGTGCTCGACGGGGTGGGTGCCGTCGTCGACGTCAGCAACGTGACCACGCTGTCCCGGAGGTCCGCCCAGCGGTTCTTCGTCCGCGCGAGCGAGAACCTTCTCGCCGCCGGCAGGCGCGCGGGGGTGGGGCACCACGTGCTCCTGTCGATCGTGGGCGTCGACCGGTCCCCGCTCGGGTACTACCGCGCGAAGCTGCGGCAGGAACAGGTGGTCCTGGCTGGGCCGCTGCCCGCGACGGTGCTGCGCGCGACCCAGTTCCACGAGTTCGTCGACCAGTCGCTGGCTCGTGTGCCCGGGCCGGTGGCCGTGGTTCCGCGGATGCGGATGCAGCCGGTGGCGGCCTCAGAGGTGGCGGCCCACCTCGTGGAGATCGCCGTCGGGGAGCCGCAGCGGCGGGCCGCCGACCTCGCGGGGCCGCAGGTGCTCGAGTTCGCCGACCTCGCTCGGGAGGTGACGGCGGCGCGGGGGTTGCGTCGTCGGGTGCTGCCGGTCCGCGTGCCGGGTGGTGCTGGGCGGGCGATGATGGACGGGTCGCTGCTGCCCACCGAGGCCGGGCCGCGGGGGCGGATCACCTTCCGGGAGTGGTTGGACGAGGACGTCCGGTAGGGCAGGCGGACGGCGAGCGGCTCGCAGGTCACCGGCTCGGCGCCGCCCAGGACTCGCGGACGGTGCCCGGGCTGCGCCGTCGGGAGCGGCTCAGCTGGACGAGGATGCCGGCGACGGCGAGCACCAGGTGGCCGACGTACCAGGCCGGGTGGTCGGCGAGGGAGACCTCTGCGCCGACGAGGGACTCGACGTCGAGCATCCCCAGCAGCACCATGACGCCGGCGACGGTGATGCTCGCGCCGGCGAACGCGCTGACGATGATGAGCACGAGCTCGGGCAGGTTGGTGGCGATCGCGAGCAGCGCGAGCACCACACCAACGACGAGTCCGACCGTGGTGATCACCCCCGGTTCGTCGGCGCCGACGGCGGCGGCGACCGTCTGGCCCAGGACGAAGCCCATCGCCCCGAACCCGAGGATCACGGCGACGGCGTAGAACAGGTAGGCGAGCGCCGCGAACGCCAGTGCCCCGAGGATCGCCCCGGCCCAGCCGACGACGGTGCCCAGGTACTCCTGACCGGTCAGCCCGGCGACGACGACGGCGCCCACGCCGAAGCCGATGAAGGCGCCCCAGACCGCGAGCAGGATCCGCAGCGCACCGCTGCCGCGGAAGCACAGCAGGAGGCCCAGCAGCACAGCGAGGACTCCGGTGATGGTCTCGCTCATGGGTACCTCTCCTCCTGCAGGACCATGGTGCCCATCCTGCGGGACGGCGGTGCCGAGCGCAGGCCGGCACCGCCTATGCGCGGCTCAGCGGCTGGGTGCTCGCCTTGCGGACCGCGCCCGTTCTGGTGTCGTGGTGGCTCTGCGGACCAGAGGAGGAATGATGTTCGCCATCTGCGCCACGTGCGCCGTCGAGTACACGACGCCGCCACCCGAGGTGTGCCCGATCTGCGCCGACGAACGCGAGTGGTCGGTGCCCGACGACGGGCAGCAGTGGACCAGCCTGGCCGCCCTGCGAGCCGACGGCCAGCGCCTCAGCTGGTCGGAAGCCGAGCCGAACCGGGTGGAGATCGGCACCGAGCTGTCCCTGGGGATCGGCCAGACCGCACAGCTGGTGACGACTCCCGCCGGCTCCCTGCTCTGGGACCCGACCGGCTACCTCGACGACGTGACGGTCGAGCGCATCCTCACCCGCGGCCCGGTGCTGGCGGTCGCGGCCAGCCACCCGCACATGTTCGGCGTCCAGGTGGCCTGGGGTGAGGCGCTCGACGCGCCGGTCCTCGTCTGCGCGGCCGACGAGCAGTGGGTTGGTCGCCGCTCGGACCGGATCGAGCTCTACGAGGAGTCCCGGCAGCTCGGACCAGGCCTCAGCCTCCACCGCGTGGGCGGCCACTTCCCGGGCAGCGCGATCGCCCACTGGGCCGACGGCGCCGGCGGCCGGGGCGTCGTCCTCAGCGGTGACACGGTGTATCCCAACCCCGACCGCAGGTCGGTGGGGTTCCTCCGGAGCTACCCCAACCGGCTGCCGCTGTCCGCGGCGGTGGTGCGCCACATCGCCGACCGATTGGCGTCCTTCGAGTTCGACCGGATCGTCGGCAACTTCGCCAACCCGATCGAGACCGGTGCCCGCGACGCGGTCGAGTGGTCCGCGCAGCGGCACATCTCATGGGTGCAGGGGGACCACGACGGGGAGACCGGGACAGTGCCTCGGAGGATCGATCCGGCCGAGGCGTAGCCGGCGCCCGGCCAGCGGAGGGGTGGGACGTTCCTGAAGAGGCTCGTCCGCGGGGTCTGATAATCAGATAGCCTTCCTGTCATGCGCACTGTCACGGCCACCGAGGCGTCGCGCCGGTTCTCCGAGCTGCTCGATGCGATCGAGGCGGGGGAGGCGGTGACGGTGACCCGCGGCAACCGCCCGGTCGCCGAGATCCGCCCGGCTCGTCGCCGCACGGGTCGCGACCTGCGTGAAGCGCTCATCCAGACCGACGCTCCCGACGACGGGTTCGCTGCGGATATTGCCGGGGCGGTGGGCAGCCTGGCCCAGGAGGTGGCCGACCCGTGGCGAGACGTCTGATCCTCGACACCAACGTCCTCATCGACTACGAGCGAGGGCGGCTGGATCAGGCAGCACTGGACGACGATGAGCTGGCGATCGCCGCCATCACGGTGGCGGAGTACCGCACCGGCATCGAGCTCGCCGACTCGGTCGTGCGGGCCGCGGCACGGTCCCGTGCGCTGGCGCTCATCACCGAGACGATCGAGGTGCTCGACTACACCGAGGTGACGGCGGCCCACCACGCACGGTTGATGGCCCACACTCGACGGTCGGGCAGTGTCCGGGGAGTTCACGACCTGGTCATCGCCGCCCACGCTGCCCAGACTGGACGCGTTGTGCTCAGCCGTGGCGCCGTGGCCAGGTTCGGTGACCTTCCCGGCGTCATCGCCGAAGAGCCTGCGGGACGGTGACGGCTTAGCGACCTCGGCCGTGGCCCGAGGGCAGGATCGACGCGACGCGCCCTCAGCGCCTCGCCGTGGGCAGGTGAGCAGAGAGGAACTGCCCGGTGACGCTGTGGGCGTCCTCGGCGATCTGATCCGGTGTCCCGACCGCGACGATTCGGCCGCCGGCCTCCCCGCCGCCGGGGCCCATGTCGATGACGTAGTCGGCGTTGGCAACGAGGTCGAGGTCGTGCTCGATGACGATGACGGTCGCGCCCCGGTCGGCAAGGCGCTGGAGGACGTGGAGCAGGGTGCGGACGTCGAGCGGGTGGAGGCCGACGCTCGGCTCATCGAGGACGAAGACGGCGTCGGACTGGTCACGGTGGAGCTGGGTGGCGAGCTTGAGCCGCTGCGCCTCGCCGCCGGACAGAGCCGGGGTGTCCTCGCCCAGGGTGAGGTAGCCCAGGCCGAGGTCCGCGAGGGCCTGCAGGCGGCGACGCACCTTGGCGATGTCGCCGACGGCGTCGATCGCCTCGTCGACCGTGTACCCGAGCAGCTCGGGCAGGGCGAGGCCGTCGCGGCGGATCTCGCTCGCCCCGGGGGCGTAGCGCGAGCCGTTGCAGTCGGGGCAGGGGACGTCGACGTCGGGCAGGAACTGGACGTCGAGGGTCACCTGGCCGGTGCCCTCGCAGCGCGGGCAGGCCAGCGAGCCGGTGTTGTAGGAGAAGTCCGAGGCGGTGAGGCCGCGGCGCTTCGCCTCCTCGGTGGCGGCGTAGGCCTTGCGCAGGTCGTCGTAGACGCCGGAGTACGTGGCGACCGTCGAGCGGACGTTGATGCCGATCGGCGTCGCGTCGACGGTGTGGACCCGCCTGATCCCTTGAGCCTCCACGGACCGCACGTGCCGGGGGAGCCGGGGTGCGCCGTCGTCGCCTGCGATGGCGAGCAGGGCCGGGACGAGGGACTCGAGGACGAGGGTGGTCTTGCCGGAACCGGAGACGCCGGTGACGGCGACGAGCCGGCCGCGCGGGACATCGACCTCGAGGGGGTGGACGGTGTGGATCGCGTCGGTGGTGAGGCGGAGGCGGCCGGCGTCGAACATCTCCGCCTCCCCGGCCCGCTCGCGCACGACGACGGGCTCCTCGCCGGTGAGGAAGCCGCTGAGCAGGGAGTCGGGGCTCCCGGCGAGGTCCGCGGCGGTGCCCTGGGCGATGACGTGGCCGCCGCCGGTGCCCGAGCCGGGACCGATCTCGACGAGCCAGGACGCCTCGCGCAAAATCTGGACGTCGTGGTCGACGAAGACGACGGAGTTGCCGTCGGCGAGGAGGTCGCGCATGACGCCGATGAGGCCGTCGACGTTCGAGGGGTGCAGGCCGATGGAGGGCTCGTCGAGGACGTAGAGGACGCCGGTGGTGCGGTTGCGCACGGCGCGGGCGAGCTGGACGCGCTGGCGCTCGCCGGTGGACAGCGTGGAGCCGGCGCGGTCGAGGGTGAGGTAGCCCAGGCCCAGCTCGACGAGGCGGCGGGCCATGCGCTGGAGCGTCTCGACGAGGCCCTCGGACATCTCGTGCATGTTGGCCGGGAGGGTGGCGGTGACGGTCGGCGCCCAGGCGACGACGTCGTCGAGCGTCATGGCGGTGACGTCGGCCAGGCCGAGCTCGCCGATGCGGGGGAGGCGGGCGCGGTCGCTGAGGCGGGTGCCGTCGCAGGTGCGGCAGGTGCCCTCGATGAGGAAGCGGGCCACGCGGTTGAGGCGCTTCTCATCGGTGGCGCGCTTGAGCTCCTCCGTGACCGTGAGGCGCGCGTTGCGGAAGGTGAAGTTGAGGTCGTGCACGTTCTTCTTCGTGGCGAAGGTGATGTGCTTCTTCTCCTCCGGCCCGTTGAACACGATCTCCCGTTCCCAGTCCTCGAGGTCGCGGAAGGGGACGTCGGTGCGGACGCCGAACTCGCGGATGATGGCCGGCTGGACCTTGAAGTTGAACATCTGCCAGGGCACGACGGCGCCGTCGTCGATGGTCTTGGACTCGTCGGGGACGAGGGCGGCGTCGTCGACGTCGCGGACCACGCCGGTGCCGGTGCACGTGGGGCAGGCGCCCTCGGAGTTGAAGGCGAGCTGCTCGGCGCCCGGGGCCTGGACGTCTGCGCCGCACTCCTGGCAGGCGAAGGGGACCTCGGCGGCGACGTCGATGGTGGGCGGGACGCGGTGGCCGTTGGGGCACACGTGGCTGGCGAGCCGGGAGAACATCAGCCGGATGACGTTGAGGAGCTCGGTGGAGGTGCCGAAGGTCGAGCGGACCCCGGGCACGCCGGGGCGCTGGCGCAGCGCGAGGGCAGCGGGGACGTGCTCGACGGAGTCGACGGCGGCGCGCGGGGCGTGGGCCATCCGGCGCCGCGTGTAGGTGGACAGGGCCTCGACGTACCGGCGCGAGCCCTCCGCGTAGAGGACGCCGAGCGCGAGGGAGGACTTGCCGGAGCCCGACACCCCCGCGATGGCGACGAGCTCACGCAGGGGGATGTCGACGTCGACGTCCTTGAGGTTGTGGACGCGGGCGCCGCGGACGGAGATGTGGTCGGGCTGCGAGGTCATCGAGAACTCCTCCGGAGGGGGACGCGGGCGCGGCGTCCATCCTCTCCGCAGTGACGACGCCGAGCGAGCCGTCACTCTCGATGCGTCGCCGACGGCGCGTGTGCGCGGTCGAGGACCGCAGCGGCGACCCGGCTCAGCCCGGCCCGCCGCTGCGGCGTCAGGAGTCCTCGAGGACCGAGAGGACGTTTCCCGCGGGGTCGGTGAACCAGGCGATGAGCGGACCGCCGCCGCGGAAGATGCCCTGCTCGTCCGTCTCCATCGGCGTCCCCGCGTAGTGCTCGAACGTGACGCCGCGTTCCTTGAGCTCGGCCACGGCGGCCTCGACGTCGGGCACGGCGAAGTTGAGCACGGTGAACGTCGCGGGCTCGTGGGTGGGCTTGGCGTAGGCGAGCACCCGGGAGCCGCCCGGCAGGTCGATGAAGAGGACGCCCTCCTGGCGGGCCTCCTCGACCGACAGTCCGAGAGTGTCGCGGTAGAAGGACGCCGCACGGGCGGCGTCGTCCACGGAGAAGCCGGCGAACGCGGTGCTGTTCTCGAACAGTGAGGTAGCCATGCAGGTGGAGACCACCTGCGACGGCGGAACTCATCGGTCGCCGTCGTGCACTGAGGTCTCGAAGCCACCGCAGGCGGCTGCACGAGGATGCCCGGGCGGGGGAGCCGTCAGCTGCCGAGGACCACCTGGTAGAGGCTGTGGGCGGTGAGACCGACGCCGAGCATCGCGAGCCCGAGCGGCACCATCGCTAGCCACACGAGCACGTAAGCAGGTCATCTGTGACCCGCCCTGGCGATGCTCAGGCGCGGCTGGGGCGCTCGACGCCGTCGAGCGCGTTGCCGGCCCCCATCTTGTCCGCCGGGATGACGCTGAGCGAGCCGTCGCTCTCGAGGACGACGGCGCCCACGTCGGCGAGGTCGCCGCTGCCCGAGGCACGTACCGCCTGACGAAGCTCGCCCATGGTCACGCGCTCCTCGTGCAGGGCCTTCTCCAGCGGCTGGCCGTCGCGCAGGAGCAGGGTGGGCTTCGCCGTGATGACGGAGCGGGTGCTCGGCGCGCGGGTGGAGGTCCAGGTGATGACCAGCTGGAGCACGGCGAGCAGGGCGAAGGCGGTGAAGCCCTCGGCCCAGCTGACGTCGGAGCTGAGCAGGATCGTGGCGAGGGTCGAACCGAGCGCGACGGAGACGATGAGGTCGAAGGCGTTGAGCTTGGACAGTGTCCGCTTGCCGGTGAGGCGCAGCACGAGAATCAGCGTCACGTACGCCGCGGCGCCGACGGCGAGGATGCGAACGATGTCGGACCAGGTGTCGAACCACATGGGCCCAGCCCAGCACGGGCAGGGTCGGGCGGCGAGCGCGGGGACGGGCGGTGGCCTACGGCTTCGGTGCGGGCCGTTGGGCTGCCAGGGCGGTGGCCCCGGGGTCCGGTCCGAGCAGGACGAGGGCGACGGCGTCGGCGTAGGCCTTGAGCTCGCTCTCCCGGTCCGCCTTGGAGACGACGGAACCACCCGGCTCGGCCTTCGTCCCGTCGTACTGGTCCAGGGCGCGGTTGACCGGCGGCTCGACCGTGAACACGCTGATGTCCTTCGCCGGCCCGTACAGCCCGAGGGAGACTCCCTTCTTGTTGGCCCGGTCCTTCCACGGCTTGGGCTTGCCGCCGGCTCCCATGTCCTCCCGCCAGGTGGCGGTCTCCTTGCCGGCACCCTTGTAGAGCTTGTTGCCGGTAACCGACGGCGAGGTCCGCTTCTTCTTGACAAGCGTGGCCTTGCCCGTGAACGAGCGCCCCTTGAGCGAGGCTCCCGTCGCCTGGCCATGGATGGCGTAGGCCGTCGCGAGGGCGAGGTCGATGTCGTTCTGGGTGCGCGCGCTGTCCGCCTTCTCGGACGCCTGGGTCAGGGCCTTGATCATCTGCTTCATCAGGACCCGCTGTCCGGCCGCCGTCATCCCGCCCAGGGCCGCCACCGATGCGGCGAACTCGGCCAGGACCTTCATCTCCTTCTGCTCGGCCGGGCTGGTGAAGTGCGGATCGGCGAAGACGCCCGACGCCGAGGTGTCCTTGGTGCCGTGGATGCTGATGATCCGCGACGGGTGGAAGCGGTCGATGAGCTCCATGAGCATGACGTTCTCGGCGAGGATCGGGGACACCTGCACCGGCCCGTCACCGCCGCTCGCCGTCGCCGTGGGGGCCGGCGCCGCCGTGAGCTCCTTCCCGGACGGGTCCAGCGCCTTGCCGCCCGAGTAGGAGCCCACCGTCGCGTCCAGGCTCGGGAAGTTGCGGTTGGTCTGCGTACCCCGTTGACGGGCGCCCTCCTCGCCCCACGCCGGGTCCGCGTGCTGCGGGAAGAGCGAGGGGACCACCACCACGGAGTAGTGCGGCTGCTGCTTCTGCAGGGTGGCGAGCAGCGCCTGCGCCACCTCGATGCCTTGCCGCTCGCTGCCGTGGACGCCCGCGATGACCAGGGCCCGCTCGGCGCTCCTGCCCTTGACGAAGTGGACGACGACCGGCTGCGGCGGGATGTCCTTGGCAAGCTTCGGCGCCTCGGCCTTGGTGACGCCGCCGGACATGCCGAGCTGGCCGCTGAGGATCTTCAGCGCCATCCAGTGGTCGTCCGATTTCGGCAGGGCGGTCTGGAGCACGGCCGTCAGCGCGGCGAGCTCCGCTTTGTCGAGTGCGCCGTCCTTGAACCTCTTCTCGCCGACCAGCGCGAAGATCGCCGACGGCGGCTGGCCGGCGCTCGCCTTGGCAAGCTCGTCCGACAGCGGCGTGCGCTGGACGACCGGCTGAAGGAGGCGCTGGACCCGCTGGTTCCCGACGGTGCGCTGCAGCCGCAGGGCCTCGGCCGGCGAGAGCCGCGCCGACGGGCGTGGGGTGCCGAGGGCCAGGTCGACGGCGCGCCCCGGTTCGGTCCGTGTCGTCGTAGCGCGCGAGAGCGGCCTCTCCACCCTGCCCGGGCGTGCGCGAGCGTCGTCGCGGCGAGCCGTGCGGCCGCGTCGGGATGGTGGTCCCATGGCCGGCTCCATGCGCGTGCCTCTCCCTCGACGAGCAGCGTGGCACGCCCACGCCGTCGGCGGCCGGCCGGGCGGCCCGCACGACCGGGCACACCCGACTGCCCGATCGTGCGCTCGTCCGCGCCTTCCCCGGCACGCCCGTCTGTGGAGACTTGAACTCGTGCGACCCCAGGGTCTGCGCCAGGTCGGTGCCGGTGCCGCGTCGACGAAACTAGGGCGGCGGCGCGGTAGCGGCACCGCGGGCGAGATCACGCCGACGGGGCTCCACGGCGCGTTCCGGACGGACCGGCTCGACCCGCGCACGATCCTGGCGATGCAGCGCACGGCCGGGAACCTCGCCGTCGTCGGCCTGCTCACCCGTTCCCGACGGCGCCGCCCACCACCGCGGCGGGTGCAGCGCGCGCCGCTGGACCCCAAGCAGGACCCCAAGGGCTACACCCAGCCGCAGGGCGTGAAGAACGTCGCCGGAAGCGGGACGACGCGGCGCGTGGTCACCGTTCCCGGGTTCGGCATCACCGGCGGGTTCAAGGCCGAGTACACGCACCGGAAGAAGGACGCGAAGACCGGGGAGGTTGTCGACGTCAGGACGCCGAGTGCCGAGCGGCGGATGACCGAGCAGTCGCCGGACAACACGGCCGTCGTCGTCATGCCGGACGTCCTCGACAAGAACCGGCCCGTCCAGGTGGTGCTGCACTTCCACGGTTTCGGCTTCCGGGGCGGCACCGACCCGCATGCCGGGTACGCCGTCGCCTCCGGCAAGTCCAAGGACCCCGCCCACGGGGCGCTCGGCACCGTCCGCGACGTCGACCAGGAGCACTGGTCCCAGCAGATCGGCGCGGTCAACGCCGCCCGGGGCGCGTCCGGCCCGCAGACCGTCGCCGTCCTCGCCCAGGGCCGCGGCCGGTCGGAGTTCGGCAAGGTCCCGACCTTCCCGTACGTCCGCGCCGTGCTCGACGCCGTCCCGGAGCTGGCGAGGGTGAGCGACTTCTCGCTCGTCGTGTCGGGCCACAGCGGAGGTGGGTCGACGCAGGTGGCGGGGAAGGTGGCGGACCTGCGCGACGCGGCGACACCACCCGCCAGCGGCACGGCGCCGACGCGACCCTCCGACGTCGTCGTCATGTTCGACGCCGAAGGGGTCGTCTCGGTGATGTCGTGGGTGGTGGGGAAGGTGGGGGAGCTGGCTGCCGGCCTCAGGGCCGACCCCGTGGGCGGGCAGCGGCTCGTCGACGAGTCCCCGAAGTTCCGTGGCTACTTCGCCGAGTGGGGCGGCTACCGTACCCCGTACATCACCGCGAACAGGATGCTCAAGCGCGCGCTCGCGGCGGTGCCGGCGGCGTGGACCCTCGCGGGCTCGGCCGGCCCGGGGACCAAGGTCGAGGACCTGTTCCGCATCATCGCGGTCCCGGGCGTGCGGCACGAGACGGTGATCTCCAAGACCGGTCCGGCGACGGAGGGGGCGCTGGCCGATGCGCTCACGGCGTCGACGGCGCCCACGGGCGACCGCGCCCAGGCGCTCCCGTGGGACGCGAAGACCATGCCGGAGCTCAAGGCGGCGAAGGCGAAGAAAGTTCCCGCCGTCCAGCCGCTGGCCGTCCAGCGTGAGGACCCTGCGACGTCGCCCGCCGCGCCCGCCGCGGCCACGCCCAAGCCCAAGGCGACGACGTGGAAGGCGAGCGGCGCGGCGTCGGACTACGCGCTCACGACGGACGACACCACCCTGCTCGCCTCCCAGACAGCCGCCGAGCGTGCCGCGGACCGGGCGGCGTTCGGCAAGACGCAGCAGGACCGGATCGTGGAGCTGACGAAGGCGGCGAAGAAGCGCGCCCTCACCCCGGAGGAGACGACCGAGCTGGCCGACCTCCAGGCCCTCAGGACGAAGGTCGAGAACGCCAACCGCGCGCTGCGACGCACGGACGTTGAGCAGATCCTCGACGACGCCGGCTTCACTGTCAGTGGGTGGTACGGCGACATCCAGAAGGGCAGCTTCCTCGGTGTCCCGGCCCGGGTGCACAAGTCCCTTGCGGACCGGCTCACCCAGGCGGAGACCGCGCTCGTCGGGGACGCGGCGATCAACCCGGGCGGTGACGACGCGAAGACCCTGGGCACGACCCTCGGCATGTACGGGACCGCCAGCGACCTCCGCGGGCCGAAGAACGCCGTCGGCGGCTCGAGCCTGAGCCTGCACACCTTCGGCCTGGCGGTCGACCTCAACTACAAGGGCAACCCGTTCCTCGGGAACCAGGGGAAGACGGCGCCCGACGTCGTCGCCCGGGCCACGTCCCTGGTCAACGGCACCGCCGTCGACGTCCTCACCGACCTCGGTGACGCGCAGGCCTCCTTCACCGCTCTCAAGGCGGCCAACGACGCGCTCAAGACGTACTTCTCCTACCGCGACGCCGCGAACCGGCCGCTGCTCGACGCCAAGCTCACCGGCCGCACAGCCGCCGCGGGCGAGCCGGCCGACGCCGCCGGGTGGATCAAAGTCATCGAGCAGGACCACGCCAAGCTCAAGGACAAGGGCGACTTCAAGAAGCACAAGCCGCCGGAGGAGGGCTTCCTCGACCTGGACGAGCGGGTGGTCATGGCGCTCGTGGGCGCCGGGCTCACGTGGGGCGGGACGTACAAGACGGCGAAGGACATCATGCACGTCGACCTGCGTGAGGGCGACGGCGGGAAGGTCAACAAGGCGCGGATCAAGCACACCGACAGCACGTAGGGGACGCGGGCGGCGCAGCTACTTGCGCGCCGGGTCGTCGACCAGCGACGAGGCCCAGTCCGGGACGTAGGAGGAGACCTCGATCGGCGGACGCTGGTAGCCGGTGCCGGGTGGGCGCTTGGGCAGGGTGACCTTCTCCTCGCGCGGCACGTCTTCGTAGGGCAGCGAAGCGAGCAGGTGGTGGATCATGTTGAGCCGCGCCTGCTTCTTGGAGTCCGAGGCGACGTGGTACCAGGGCGCGACCGGCGTGTCGGTGTGGACCATCATCTCGTCCTTGGCGCGGGAGAAGTCCTCCCAGCGAGTGATCGACTCGAGGTCGATGGGGGAGAGCTTCCACTGGCGCAGCGGGTCGTGCAGGCGTTTGCGGAAGCGCTCGAGCTGGACGTCGTCGGAGACGGAGAACCAGTACTTGCGCAGGTGGATGCCATCCTCGATGAGCATCTGCTCGAAGATCGGGCACTGGCGCAGGAAGCGCTTGTGCTCCTCGGGCGTGCAGAAGCCCATGACCTTCTCGACGCCTGCGCGGTTGTACCAGGAGCGGTCGAACAGGGCGATCTCGCCCGCCGCCGGCAGGTGCTGGATGTAGCGCTGGAAGTACCACTGCCCGCGCTCGCGCTCGGTCGGTGCAGGCAGGGCGGCGATGCGGGCGGTGCGCGGGGACAGGTACTCGGTGATGCGCTTGATCGTGCCGCCCTTCCCCGCGGCGTCGCGACCCTCGAAGATGACGACGACGCGCGCGCCCGTCTCCTTCACCCATGCCTGGAGCTTCCCGAGCTCACCCTGCAGGCGGTAGAGCTCGGCCTCGTAGACCTTGTTCGGGATCTTCGTCGTGGTGAACCCGGCGGCCTCGGGGCTGACGTCTGCGGCTTCGGTCTTCGTTGATCTCGCCATGGCGAGATTGTGCCGCTGGACGGGCCGGTGCGACACCCGGGTCCCTGCGTAGCGAGGGCCGCGGCCCGGTTCGCCCGCCGGAGACGATGTCGTCGTCCTCCTCGCCCATGGTCAGCACCGTGAGGTCCAGCGTGGCGCGGGGCGCGACGGCGTCGATGACCTCTGTGCCGATCCCTCGCGGCTCGAGCTCGCCTGCGGCGTCGACATGCGGGGGCTCAACCGGCTCATCGCCGACCATGAGCTCTGACGGCGGCCGCTCCTCGTCGCGGTCCTTAAGGCTCAGAGCATTGTGCAGTAGTGGCGAACGCCCCATACTGGTACAAGAACCAGTACGAGTCAGGGAGGTCGGCCATGGCCGTGACCGCAAGCGAGGCGCGTAAGAACCTGTTCCCGCTCATCGAGCAGGTGAACGCTGACCGCGCCCCGGTCGAGATCACCTCTCGGCGGGGTGACGCCGTACTGATCTCGCGGGCCGAGTACGACGCGCTCGAGGAGACTGCTCATCTGCTCAGGGTGCCTGCCAACGCCCGGCGCCTGCTGGAGAGCCTGCAGCAGGCGCAGGCCGGCGAGCGTGCGGAGCACGAGCTCGACCGCCAATGAGGTTGGTCTTCACCGCTCACGGCTGGGCCGACTACACCCACTGGCAGCAGGCCGACCGCAGCACCCTCAAGCGGGTGAACCGGCTCATCGACGAGAGTCTGCGCGATCCCACCGGCGGCATCGGGAAACCTGAGCCCCTGCGCCACCTGCTCGCTGGCGCATGGTCGCGCCGGATCACCGAGGAGCACCGCCTCGTCTACCTCGTCGACGGCGAGGACCTTGTCGTCCTCCAGGCTCGCTTTCACTACGAGTAGGGCTGCTCCTCGTAGCAGGTCTCCACCGGCCGGCCGAGAACGGCGGCGAGGCAGGTTCTACTCCGACCCCGCCAGGGCGGGATGGCCGGCCAGCCTGTCCAGCGGGGCGACGGCCTCGCTGTCCTGCAGCCTTCCGTCAGGAGAAGGTGCCAGGCCGCGAGTGAGTCGGCGCGGTCGGCGCGGATCGCCGCACGCGAGCGCCAATGCCGCATGGTTGCCACCTCGTCCGCGCTGGCCGCGGCGTCGAGCGCGGCGAGGCAGCACTCGGTGACGCTGACCCAGTGGTCGGGGAGCACGAGCAGGCCGGACATCACCGTGGCGAGGGTGTCCTTCTTCTCCGCGACGCTGCCGAACCCGTATCGCGTCCAGCCGTGCGGCGACTCCCAGCGGATCAGCTGCGGCGCAGCGCGCTCCGCGAAGCCTCGGAAGCCGTGGTGGTGCTGGTAGCGGGACCGGAGCACCCCGGAGGTGCGACACGCACGCGTGGAGCTCGGCGAGGTACGGCCCGCCCTGGCTCAGCGCAACGGGTCAGCGCACCGTGCGATCATGGGCCGCGTCGCCGGTTGGCCGGTCACCGGCACGGAACTCGACGATCTCGTCCATCACCCCACGCTGGAGCGCCTCGAGCCGGGCGAGCGCCGCGTCCGCGTCGGCCTGATCAGTCACCTGCTACCTCCACCTCCACCGAGTGCCACCCGCTCGAGCCGTCGGGGACGGGCGGGGCGAGGTCGGCTGTCTGGACCTCACCGTTCCCGTCCGTCGCCCGGACGGTCAGGGTGTGCTCCCCGGGCTCGGCATCCCAGTCGAGCTTCCACATCCGCCACGAGTCGACCGTGGGTTCGGCGGCGAGCGTGGCGGGCTGCCACTCGCCGTCGTCCACGCGCACCTCGACGGCGGTGACGCCGCGGTGCTGGGCCCAGGCGACACCGGCGATGACGGTCGGGCCGGCATCGATCTGCCCGCCGCGGGGGACGTCGATGCGTGAGGCGGTTTTGATCGGGCCGCGCTCGGCCCAGCCGCGCGGGGTCCAGTAGCCCTCGTCGTCGGCGAAGCGCGTCACCTTGAGGTCGACCACCCACTTCGTCGCCGACACGTACCCGTAGAGCCCCGGCACGACCATCCGCACCGGGAAACCGTGCTGCGGCGGCAGCGGCTGGCCGTTCATCCCGACGGCGAGGAGCGCGTTGCGGTCGTCGGTGAGTACTTCCAGCGGGGTGCCGGCGGTCCAGCCGTCGGCACTGGTCGAGAGCACCATGTCCGCCTCGGGCAGCGGGCGGGCGCGGGCGAGGAGCTCGCGCACCGGCCAGCCCGTCCACACGGCGTTGCCGACGAGGTCCCCGCCCACCCCGTTCGACACGCAGGCGAGCGTCACGAGCGCCTCGACCATCGGCTGGTCGAGCAGCTCCGCCATGTCGATCTCGACCTTCTGCTCCACCAGCCCGTGCACCCGCAGGCGCCACATGCCCGGATCGACCTGCGGGACCACGAGGGCGGTGTCGATGCGGTAGAAGCTGTCGTTGGGCGTGCGGTACGTGGTCTGCCCGGGCAAGCCCTGGTCGGCGGCCGCGGGCACCGTCACGGGTTGGGCGACGCGCGGCACGACGAACGCGTCCCGCGCCGCCCGCACCGCCTCACCCGCGCCGCTGAGCACCCGCCCCGCGACGACGCCGAGCACCCCGAGCACCGCCAGCGCGCCACCGCCGACGAGCACCGAGCGACGGGTGAGATCGCCCGGCATCTCGACCTGCGCCGTCGTCGTCATGTCGCGGTTGAACCAGGCGAGGACGAGGACGCCGACGACGACGCCCGCGACCGTCGGCAGCGCGTCCGTCACCGCGGCGCCGGGCCGGCTCAGCACGGCGGCCACGCCGAGGATGCCGACGAGCACGAAGGTGACGAGCCCCGCCGCGAGCAGCCACCGGGCGAGCAGACCGATGCCCGCGCACACGGCGAGGAGCACCAGGCCCATGCCGACGAAGAGGGCGGTCTTGTCCGCGGTCCCGAAGGCCGCGATCGCGAAGTCCTTGAGCCACGGCGGGGTGAGGTCGACGAAGGCGTCGGCGACGGCGAGGAGCGGGGAGGGTGTGCCGCTCACCGTGGTGAGGCGGGTGAGCAGGCCGGCCAGGAGCTCGGCGACGCCGAGCGTCACCGCCCCCGCGGCCAGTCCGGCCAGCGCGGCTTCACCACGCCGGGAGAGCATCACCGGTCCATGGTTGCACCACCGCGGGAGGCTCGCTGGGGGAGGGGGCGGTGCTCCTCCGTCAGGGAGTGCTGAGCCGCAGGACCATGAACGTGCTCAGCGGGTCGGGCGCATAGTCGCCGAAGGGTCCGGTCTCGACGAAGCCGTGCCGGGCGTAGAGCCGGCGCGCGGCGGCGAAGTAGTCCATGGAGCCGGTCTCGAGGTGCACGGTCGTGCAGCCGCGTTCGCGTGCGACGTCGAGGAGGTGTGTCAGTATCGCCGAACCAACGCCTCGACCGCGAGCTGCCGTGGCAGTGCGCATCGACTTGAGCTCCGCGGCGTTGGCACCAAGCCGCTTGATCGCGCCGCAGCCCAGCAGACCGTCATCGTCGTCGCGCGCGGTGCAGAAGGTGACGTCCGGGTCGCGGAGGCCCTGCTCGCTCAGCGCGTGCACGCTCTCGGAAGGCGAGGTGGCGTACATGTCGTCGAGGTGCTCGCGCAGGAGCGCAGCGACGTCCGCCGCGTCCACGTTCCCTGGCCCGATCCGCACAGCAGCACCGTAGAGGCCCACGGTTTCCGTCGCGTTCACGGCGCGAGGTCTCGCCCGTGCGCTCACGTGCGAGCGTCCACCACCCAGCCGACTCCGAGGCTCAGCAGGAGACGGTCCGACGTCACGAGGTGGAGCTGGTCGGCGGCAGCCTGTGCGAGGAGCATCCGGTCGAACGGGTCGTGCCTGCTCAAGCTCGGGAAGTCGAGCAGCCGGGATGCGTGGTCAGCGCGGAAGGGGAGCTCCAGGAGCCCGGCCCGCTGTGCGCCGTCCGACAGGTCCCCTGGCACGTCGAGCCGGCCGAGCATCTGCTTGATGGTGATCTCAAGAACTGACACCGCGGAGAAGTGCACCGGCCGCGACGCCTTCAGCAGAGCCCGAGTGCGCTCGCCCAGATCGACATGGCCGGCGAGCACCCACAGCAAGGCATTCGTGTCGAGCAGGACGCCGGTCACGACGTCGCGTCGCCGTAGAACAGGCTCTCTACCTCGGCGTCCGGTCCGTCGAAGACATCGGGCTCAACACTGAAGTCACGCCAGCCGTCGACACCGATGACCACCTCGGGCCCCCGGTGGGGGACGAGGTCCACCACTGGCTTGCCCGCCCGTGCGATCGTCACCGGCTGCCCGGCGAGAACGGCTTCGATGAGGCGTGAGAGCTGGCTCTTCGCCTCATGCACATTCATCTGGACCATTGGACCAGCGTAAGCGGGTATGGCTAAGTCTGGCTAGGGCCACGTGGGTAGCACGGACCGAGCACAGGAGCGGGGAAGCACCTCGAAGCCTCCCCGCTCCCGTGCTGTCGGATGGGGCTACTGCGCGAGTGGCCCCTTACGGCGCGCCACGGCCGTCACCGCGATACCGGCGAGCACGGTCGCCAATGCACCGGCGAGTATGGTCACCGAGATACCGGTGGTGGGCAGGGTCCCGCCGCCGGCGGTCGGGCCCTCCCCGGACGTGCCGCCGGGTGCCTGGGCGCCCCCGTCGTCGGGTGCCGTCGTCGGCTGCTGCGTGGGTGGCGTGTCGGTCGGGGTGCCGGTCGGCTCCTCCCCGTCCAGGTCCGCCACGGCGTCGAGGTAGTCGTAGACCGCGAGCCCGATCTCCTGGACGATCGGGTTGCCGATCTCCAGCGTCTCGTCAAAGCTCCCGGAGTCCGTCACGTCGGTGAGGACGACGACGGCGGACTCGTGGCCGGGCACGAGGAAGTAGCCGACGTCATGGGTGACGGTGCCGCTCTCTCCGGTCTTGTGAGCGATCGGCGCGCCGTCCAGGACCGCGCCGAACTTCGTGTCGACCTCCTGGTCACCCATCCAGGTGAGGATCTGGTCCCGCGACTCTCCAGCAAGCAGCTCGTCGCCGTACATTGCCTCGAGCAGTGTCAGGGTGTCGCCGACGTCCAGCACGTTCGCCGGCTCGTCGATGAGCTCCCCGGGGAACATCTGCCTGTTGAAGCGCATGACGTCCAGGCCGAGGTCATCGATGAGCTGCTGCGTCGTCGGCAGGCCGATGTGGTAAAGCAGCACGTTCGTCGCCGTGTTGTCACTCTCCACAACCATGCGGCGCACGAGCTCGCCCACCGTCGTCGTGAACGGCATCTCCTCGTTCTGGAAGCTGCCCGACCCGCCGACCACCATGTACGGCGAGATCGTCACCGGCGCGCTGAGGTCGAGCAGGCCGCGCTCGGTCTGCCGCATGACCGCAGTGAGCAGCGAGAGCTTGATGACGCTCGCCGGGTTGTACGGCTCCTGCGACCCGAGCAGAACCCGGTCGCCGTCAGCGGTGAGATCGCTGAACCCGACGGAGACGCGGACGTCCTGCGCGGCCGCCTTGTCGATGTAGGGCTGGATGATCGCGGCGACATCGGCCGTGGCGTCCCCGGTGAGGCGCGCGAAGTCGTAGACGACTCGAGCGGTCTCCTGGACGAAGACGTCGGCCTCCTCGCGGGGCAGGTCGGCGAAGGACGTCGTCGTGGTGAACGCGAGCTCCCGCCCGGGGAGCAGGACGATACCGGAGTCGTGCGACACGTCGGCGAGCTCGCCGGTCTTGTTCGCGAGGTGGACGCGCGGGATCACCGCACCGAACTTCGTGTCGACGAGCTGCCCACGCATGAGGTCGATGATGTGTTCGCTGGAATCTGCACTGAGTGTCTGGCCCTCCCACAGCAGGGTGACGAGCTCGGTGACCTCCTCGGCGGAGATGTAGTTCTCCTGCAGGGGAGGGGACGCAGGGTGGATCATCTTCCGGCCGAGATGCAGGTCCTCGAACCCGAGCGCCTCGACGTAGTCGTTGACGGCGTCGAAGCCGCCAGCCAGGTCGATGAGGACGTTGGTCGCGGTGTTGTCGCTGACCTGGACCATGAGCTCCATGAGCTCGGCGACGGTGATGTCGAGGGGGAACTGCCCGTCCTTGAGCGTCCCGGAGCCGCCGACGATGTTCGGGTCCCCAGCCGGGATCGTCACGTTCTGGTCGAGGTCGAGCTCGCCCGCGTCGACATCGGCCATGAGAGTGGCGAGCAGCGGCAGCTTGATGATGCTCGCCGCCTTCACCTGCTCGTCCTTGCCGGCGACCAGCGCCGCGCCGTCGTAGCCGCCCGCCAGGTCAGTGACGGTGACGCTTAGCGTGACGCCGGCGTCGGCGGCGTCGGCGACGACGGCGTCGAGCCGTCCCTGGAGGCCGTCCCAGCTCTGCAGCGGCTCCGCTGATGCGGCGCCCGCCCCGGCGAGCACGAGTGCGGCGCCGACCGACGTCGCCACCAGCGCCCGCGCTACTCGGCGTGTTCCTGTGCGCATGCCCAGGTCCTTTCCTCGTCATGGATGAACACGACGGAGTGAAACCGAGCGACGTTGCCGCGGTGTTTCGACCTGTTACCCCAGTGTCACGACGGACCGACTCGCACGGTGTAGACAGGGAGCATGCCTCGCCCTTCCCGCCGCTCCGCCGTCGCGCCGTTCCAGGTGATGTCGATCCTCGACCGCGTCGCCCAGCTGCGTGCCCAGGGGCGCGACGTGATCTCGCTGTGTGCGGGCGAGCCGTCCGGCGGGGCGCCGCGGGAGGTCCGCGAGCTCGCGACGAGCACGCACGCGGGCGACCAGGCCCTCGGATACACGAGCGCGCTCGGGCTGTGGGAGCTGCGGGAAGCAATCGCCGGCCACTACGGGCGCTGGTACGGGCTGGACGTGCCGGCGGAGCGGGTCGCTGTCACCACCGGGTCGTCAGGCGCGTTCATGCTCACCTTCCTCGCGGCGTTCGACGCGGGCGACGTCGTCGTCCTGGCCCGTCCCGGCTACCCCGCCTATCGCAACATTCTGCAGACCCTCGGGTGCACGGTGGTGGAGGTCGACTGCGGTGCGGAGGTCGGCTTCCAGCCGACATCCGAGCTGCTCGACGGCGTGCTTGCCGAGCACGGGCGCGTCGCCGGGCTCGTCATCGCCTCGCCCGCCAACCCCACCGGGACGATGATCGACCGCGAGCGGATGACGGCGCTCGCCGCCTGGTGCGCCGAGCACGACGTGCGCCTGGTGAGCGACGAGATCTACCACGGCATCACCTACCCGGCCGACCCGGCGGCCCCTGACGCGCGCGGAGTGTGCGCCTGGGACGTGCCGGGTGCGGAGTCCGCCGTCGTCATCTCCTCCTTCTCCAAGTACTGGGGGATGACGGGGTGGCGGCTGGGGTGGGCGCTGCTGCCCGCCGACCTCGCCGGCGCCGTCGACGCGCTCGCCGGGAACGTCGCCCTGTGCCCGCCCGCCCCGGCCCAGTACGCCGCCCTCGGCGCGTTCTCTGACGCGACCTACGCCGAGGCCGACTCGCGGGTCGCCGACCTTGCCGCCACCCGCGCCGTCCTCCGCGACGACGTGCCCCGCCTCGGGTGGGGACCCGTCGCCCCGGCGGACGGCGCGTTCTACCTCTACGCGGGGCTGGGGGAGCGGCTGGGGTCCTACGCGAGCTCCGTCGAGTGGTGCGAGGCGCTGCTCGAGCGGGAGGGGGTCGCCGTCGTGCCGGGTGTGGACTTCGACGGCGCTCGCGGGCACGAGTTCGTGCGCCTCTCCTTCGCGGCCGGGGCGGACGCCGTCCGCGAGGCCGTGCGGCGGATCGAGCGCTTCGAGGCGTAGCAGGCCCTGACCTCCTTCGCCGTCGGCACGCCGGGACGGGGTGGTGGCTGTGAGAGCGCTGTGGCACGGTGGCCCCTCGGCTTCCGTCGCCGACGACGGCGCCTTCGACAGGGGAGGAGCGCATGGGTGAGTGGACGTACAGCGGGCACTCCGGGGAGCTGGCCGCACGGTCGTGGACGGTCGAGCAGCCGCGCTACGTCGCGGTGCTGTGCCACGGCTACGGCGAGCACATCGGCCGCTACGAGTGGGTGGCTGGTGCGCTCAACGCGCACGGCGCGAGCGTGTACGGCGTCGACCACGTGGGGCACGGGCGAAGCGCGGGTGAGCGGGTGCTCATCACGGACTACGACGACGTGGTCGCGGACTTCCACCTGGTGGTGCGGACCGCGAAGGAGGAGAACCTCGGACTGCCCGTAGTGCTCCTGGGCCACTCGATGGGCGGGATGATCGCTGCCCGGTACATCCAGCTGCACGGGGAGGAGGTGGCCGCGGTAGTGCTCTCCGGGCCGGTCATCGGCAGCTGGGCGGCCGTCGACACCCTGCTCGCGATGGAGGAGATCGCCCCCATGCCGATCGACCCCGCCACCCTGTCGCGCGACCCCTCGGTGGGTGCTGCCTACTCCGACGACCCGCTCGTGTGGCACGGCGACTTCAAGCGACCGACCCTCGAGGCGCTGCAGGAGGCGATGAGGCGGATCGCGTCCGGTGGGTCCTTCGGCGAGCTGCCGGTGCTCTACCTCCACGGTGAGGAGGACCAGCTCGTGCCCATCGGCCCGAGCCAGGCGGGGATCGACGCGGTCCGGGGTTCGGGGACCGAGGCCAAGTCCTACCCTGGTGCGCGGCACGAGATCTTCAACGAGACGAACAAGGAGGACGTGCTCGGCGACGTGCGGGAGTTTGTCGACCGGGTCCTGAGCGGCTGACCGCCCGACTAACGCGCCCGCGTGTTGGTCGGAACGTCGCAAGTACTCGTTCGCCGCAGCAGTACTGTGTGCCAGTCAAGGTCGTCTGCCTGACGGTGAGCGGGGCAGCCATCGTGGAGGGCCACGACGCCTAGCCCTGCGTGTTCCCACCCGCGACTCGGGAACCGTGCCCTGCCCACCCATCGGGAGCGACGTTGAGCAGTGAGATCCAGTTGATCAGCGACGGTGACGGCCTCGCTGTCATCGGAGAAGCAGGTGCCGTGGAGCGTTTCCTCGCGTCTGAAGGAATGCCGGTCTCCCGGGATCTCGGACTTCAGCGGCTGGGCCCGACCCTTCGCAGCGCAGCGGGCCTGGCGCAGGCCGGTTCGGAAATCGCCGCGAACTCGGGCCGGTGGGTGAAGATCACCGAGGAGTCGGCCCGGAACATGAAGAAGTACAACCTCATGAAGGGCTCCGAGTCCGGTCTCAGCCGTGCGGTGTTCACGAACGACAAAGGCCGGATCACCGGCCTCATGGAGGTTGTGAAGCCCGGGGCCGTCCCAGCCAATCCGGCGTTTCTCGCCGGTGCTGCTGGCCTCATGGCGCAGGTTGCCATGCAGCAGACCATGGACGAGATCAGCGACTACCTGAAGGCGATCGACGAGAAGCTCGACGACGTTCTCCGTGCGCAGAAGGACGCCGTCCTCGCGGACATCATCGGTGTCGACTTCGTCCTCGAGGAGGCCATGGTCATCCGAGAGACGGTAGGCCGGGTCTCCGAGGTGACCTGGTCCAAGGTGCAGGCGACGTCCCAGACCATCGCGCGGACCCAGGGATACGCCTTGCGCCAGCTCGATGCCCTGGCGGAGCAGCTCGAGCGCAAGAGCAAGATGGGCGACATGGCGGACGCCGCCAAGGACGCCGAGACAAAGGTCGAGGAGTGGCTCGCGGTCCTTGCGCGCTGCTTCCAGCTGCAGGATGGGATCGCCGTCCTCGAGCTCGACCGCGTGCTCGACGCGTCGCCGAAGGAGCTCGACGACCACCGCGCCGCCCTGCGCGCCGCACGACAGAACCGCTCCGACCTCATCTCGCGAACCACCAGGCGTCTCATCGAACGCATGGACGCCGCCGCCGGGACGGCCAACGCCAAGGTGCTGCTCCACCCGACGGCGTCACGGACCGTGGTGAAGGCCGGAAACTACGTCTCTGGCGCTGTCATCGAGTTCCACGGCCACCTCGGTATCGAGGCGAGTCGCGAAGCGATCGAGATGAGGCGCTGGACTGAGGCGGCCACGGACGTGCGAGACAGGGTCCTCGAGACGGGAGCCGACGGTGTCGTCAACGCTCGCGTCCTGGGTAGCGAGGCGCTGGACCGGGCGAGGTCCGCGCGAAGCAAGTTCTCCACCGGGATCGCTGAGCGAGCCCTCAGGCGGCGCGGAGCCGACAGCGATGCTGCGGAACTGCCGACCGAGAGCGGCGTCGGACAAGACGGTCTGACGGCACAGACCGAACCGAGCTGAGCTGGCGCCTCAGGGCAGGCGGGCCTGCTTCATGAGGAGCGAGGCGTAGACGTTGCTGATCCGAACGCCGCCGAGCCAGGCGGTGAGCCGGGCGGCGTCGGCGTCGAGGGCGGACCTGGCGACCGAGCCGACGTCGTGGCGCAGGACCACCTTGACCGCGCCGTCGTCGTCCTGGACCCAGGCGCCGACGATGCGGCCGTCCCACCACGCGGTGTTGCCGGCGTTGCCGTTGGTGTCGAAGAGGTAGGGGACGTCCGCGGGGTCGAGGTAGAAGCCGCGGCCTTTCCAGCCCATGGTCGTGGGGTCGAGGGTGGGCAGGAGCGCGGCCCACGGCTCGGGTGCGGAAACGGGTGCCTCGTCCTCGGGCAGCAGCCAGCCCACCTGGCCGCCGTCGAGGCTCACCTCCACGGCGCCGACGGCGGCGAGGGCCGCGCGTGCGGCGGACTTCGTGGAGCCGAGCCACCACTGGACGTCCTCGACGGTGCCCGGTCCGAAGGTGGTGAGCCAGCGGCGGACGATCTCGGCGTAGCCCTCGTCGGCGGGCAGGGGGTCGGGCTGCTCGCCGAGCCAGGAGTCCGTGAGGGTCCAGGTGGGGCGGTTCAGGCGCCAGTGGGCGCCGTTCGGGCCGCGGAAGATCCGGCCCTCGGCGCCGAGCATCGTGAGGACGCGCGGGCCGATCTGGAAGGTGCCGCCGTACTTCTTGTCCAGGTTGGCGGTGAACTGGCCGGTGAGCTCGGGAGCCCGCTCGCGCAGCTCGCGCGCGGACAGCGCGCCGGACGTGGAGAGGTGCGTCATGACGGCGCTCGCGGCCGCGTCGACCCAGGCTGCGCCGTCGTCGGCCACGCCGTACTTCTCGACGTCGCGGATGATGGTCCGCCTCGCCTCGACGGCGACGCGGGCGGAGGCGCTGCCGAGCGCGGCGGGCAGGAGGTCGCGCGGGAAGACGAAGAGCGTGCGGCGCATCGCGAGCTGCTTCACGAGGCTGCGGTCCTCGTAGAGCGCGTGCTCGACGTCGTCGGGGGAGACGCCCTCGGTGCGGGCGTGCACGGCGAGGTGGACGGTCGCGGGCTCGGTGGCGTGGAGGACCGTCATCGCGCGTGTGGCCGCGACGGGGTCGGTCAGGCGGTGGGCGGGGTGCAGGCCGTGGCGGACTGCGAGCCGGCTGCGGCGTTCGGTGTCGTCGATGTGGCGCACGGGGCCACTATGCCGGGGTGCACCGACACTGACGGGGACATCCCGCGCCCCGTCTGCGCGCGCCGGGATGCTCGTGTAGACAGTTCCCATGCCTCTAGTCGGTGAGTACGCCCCGAGCCCCAGTGACCGCGCACGCGAGCAGGTCGAGCTCTTCGAACGGACCAACGGCCAGGAGGGCAACACCCTCGGTGGGCGGCCCGTCATCATCCTCACCAGCCGCGGCGCCAAGTCCGGCAAGCTGCGCAAGACGCCGCTCATGCGTGTCGCGCACGAGGGCCGGTACGCCGCCGTCGCCTCGTTGGGCGGCGCTCCCGAGCACCCCGTGTGGTACTTCAACGTCGTCGCCGACCCTCACGTCGAGCTGCAGGACGGCGCGGAGAAGTGGGACATGCAGGCACGCGAGGTCACCGGCGCGGAGAAGGAGGAGTGGTGGGCCCGCTGCGTCGAGGCCTACCCGCCCTACGCCGAGTACCAGGAGCGCACCGACCGCGAGATCCCGGTCTTCGTGCTGGAGAGGATGGCCTGATGTCGAAGCTGCGCACCGTCGCCCGTCTCGCCCTCGGCGTCGCCATGATCGGCGCCGGGGCCGGGCACCTCACCGTCCAGCGCGAGGAGTTCCAGGCGCAGGTCCCGAACTGGTTCCCCCTCGACAAGGACTTCACCGTCCTCGCCTCCGGCGTCGTGGAGATCGCGCTCGGCTCGGCCTTCATCGCCCTGCCGAAGCACAAGCGCGTCATCGGTGCGGTGCTCGCGCTGTTCTTCGTCGTCATCTTCCCGGGCAACATCGCCCAGTACCTCGAGGGCAAGGACGGCTTCGGCCTCGACACCGACGAGAAGCGCCTCGGACGCCTGTTCTTCCAGCCGGTGCTCATCCTTTGGGCCCTCTACGGCGGCGGCCACCTGCGCCGTCGCAAGCGGGTGGAGCTCACCGACTCCTGACCACCTCGGGCGTGTGCCACAAAGGCGGTTCCTAATGATGGGTGTGGGGCGCTGATCAAGCCCGGGGGCTTGAGTTGATCCTGGAGCGGGCCTGCTCCTGACCCTTTGTGGCACATGCCCCGGCTAGCGCGGGAGCCGGCGCGGCAGACTCGCCGCCACGGCGCCCGCCACGGCGATGATCGCCACCGCGGCCACGACCGTCGCGCCCCACGCGCCCACCTCCCACGCCTGGCCCAGCAACACGCCGCCCACCGACGAGCCCGCGTAGTACGCGAGCGTGTACGTGCCCGAGCCGTCGGAGGGGCGGGGGCTCAGCCGCGCCGACGCCGCGGACGCGACGGCGTGCACCATGAAGAAGCCCGCGGCCACCACCGCGAGCCCCACCCACACGAGCACGAGCGAGTCCGGCACGGTGAGCGCCACCCCGCCCGCGCACGCGGCCAGCCCGGTCAGCGCCGTCGTGCGCAGGCCGACGCGCCGCTCGAGGCGGCCGGCGAGCGACGACGTCGCCGTCCCCGCGAGGTAGGTGAGGTAGAACATCGAGCCGAGGCCCGTGCCCAGCAGGAACGGCGGGGCGTGGGTGCGGTAGGCGATGACGTTGTAGATGCCCACGAACATCGCCATGCCCAGGCCGCCGAGCAGGTAGACGCGGATGCGGGCGGCGCGGGAGGCGGCGTCGTCGGGGCGCGGGCGCCGCGCGGGCTCGCGACACCGGCGGCGCGGCGGGGAGGAGCAGGGCGGCGACCGCCGTGAGTGCAGCGCCGGCGAGGGCGACGACGAGCATCGCGGTGCGCCACGTCGTGAGGTCCGCGACGACACCGCCGAGCACGCGTCCACCCATCCCGCCGATGGTCGTCCCCGCGACGTAGAGCCCAGCCACCCGCGTCACCCACCCGGACGCGACGTTCTCCGCCACCCATGCCAGGGCGGCCGCCGGGACGGCCGCCATTGCCGCGCCCTGGACAGCGCGGGAGAGGAGCATGAGGGCGAAGGTCGGGGCAAGTGCCGCCACCACCCCGGCGACGACGGCGCCTGCCAGTCCCAGCACCATCGTCCGCCCGCGGCCCATCCGTTCCGACAGGCGTGCCAGCGGCAGGACGGCGACGGCGATGCCGAGGGTGGAGGCCGAGACGAGCAGGCTCGCTCGCGTCGCACCCACGTCGAGCTCGGCGGAGACGAGGGGGAGCAGCGGCTGGACGACGTAGACCATCGCGAATGCCGCGACGCCCGTCGCGCCGAGGGCGAGCAGCGCCCGGCGGTACTGCGGGTCCTGCGGACGCAGGCCGGCGACGGGCTGCGGGGCGTGCATCGGCCCACTGTAGAGCGGCCCTCTCCGCGTGGCCCCCGCGCCGGTGTCGGTGCGAGGAACTAGCGTGTGCTCGAGGACACACTGACAAGGGGGCCAGTCATGACCCAGCGACCCGTTCCGGGCGACCACCTGCGGGCTTACTCCCCGCGGCCACGCGGTGGCGACGACGAGGACAACCGCTCACCGGGTGAGCGCGCCGAGCCGCTCAAGCGCACCACCTGGCGCAACCGGCTCATCGGGCTGGCGGCCGGGCTCGGCGGCGGGCTGCTCGTCTTCCTCCTGCTCCCCGACGACCTCGCCGTCTCCGCGCGCGTCACCGCCGCCACCGCAGTGCTCATGGGGCTGTGGTGGATGACCGAGGCCATCCCCATCCCGGCCACCGCGCTCGTACCGCTCGTCGTCTTCCCGATCTTCAACGAGACGAAGGCGGAGGACGGCACCACCAGCCCGGTCACCGTCGACCAGGTCGGCGCCTCCTACGGCAACAACATCATCTTCCTGTTCATGGGCGGGTTTCTCCTCGCCCTGGCGATGCAGCGGTGGAACCTGCACCGGCGCATCGCCCTCGTCACCGTGCGAGCGATGGGGACGAGCCCGTCGATGGTCGTGGCGGGCTTCATGGTGGCCACCGGCTTCATGTCGATGTGGGTGTCGAACACGGCCACCGCCGTCATGATGCTGCCCATCGGTGTCTCCGTGCTCATGCTCGTGGCCAAGCTCAAGGACGAGGTCCCCGCCGGCGCGCCCGGGGCAGAGGGGGAGATCGACCTGCAGTCCGAGGAGGTCAAGGCGCACGTCATCGAGTCGACGTTCGGGACGGCGCTCATGCTCGGCATCGCCTACGCCGCCTCGATCGGCTCCCTCGCCACGATCATCGGCACCCCGCCGAACACGCTGCTGGTCGGCTACCTGGCCGACAACCACGACATCCAGATCGGCTTCGGGCAGTGGATGCTGGTCGGGCTGCCGCTCGCAGTGGTGTTCCTCGCGATCTGCTGGTTCCTGCTCACCAAGGTGCTCTACGAGCCCGAGATCAAGGAGATCCCGGGCGGCCGGGACCTCATGAACGAGGAGCTCGCCAAGCTCGGTGCGATGTCCAGTGGCGAGAAGCGGGTGCTGGCGATCTTCGTGCTCGCGGCGGTGTCCTGGGTGGCGATCCCGCTCATCTTCGACGAGCCGTTCATCTCCGACGCCGGCATCGCCATGGTCGTCGGGCTGCTGCTCTTCCTCGGCCCCTCCGGCAGTGGCCGCGGCGTGCGGCTTCTCGACTGGGAGAGCGCGGTCAAGCTGCCCTGGGGCGTGCTGCTCCTCTTCGGTGGCGGCCTGGCGCTGTCCTCCCAGTTCGGCTCGAGCGGGCTGACGGCGTGGATCGGCGAGCAGGCCGAGGCGCTGGGCGGGGCACCGGTCATCCTCGTGGTGGTCGTGCTCGTCGCGCTGGTCATCTTCCTCACCGAGCTCACCTCGAACACGGCGACGGCGGCGACCTTCCTCCCGGTGGTGGGTGGCCTGGCGATCGGCATCGACATGCCGATCCTGCTCGCCACCATCCCGGTGGCGATCGCCGCGACGTGCGCGTTCATGCTGCCGGTGGCCACCCCGCCCAACGCGATCGCCTACGGCTCGGGATACGTCACCATCCCGCAGATGATGAAGGCCGGGCTGTGGCTCAACCTCATCGGCATCGTGCTCGTCACCCTCACCGCGATGACGCTCGCGGTGTGGGTCTTCGGGATCGTCTACTGACGCGCCAGCGCACCCGGAGAGCGGGCCTGGAAGTCGAGCAGTCCCGCCCGCGAGGGGCCGGGCCATGCGCGTGCCGGGCTGGTCGACGAAAGCGAGGTGCTGCCCGGCGGCTCCTCGCCCTGGTAGCCGCGGGCCGCGGCGTACTCGGGAGCCTCACCGTCGAGCTCCTCGACGGCCATGCGGCCGCGCACGTGGAGCACCTCCGGCGGGAGACCCTCGGTGTCGATGGTGACGGCGACGTCCGGGTGGGCGCTCGGCGAGGGCAGCCGGCGGCCGGGCCGGCGATGTGCGGCGCGAAGAGGAAGGTGGCCATGACGAGCAGCTCGCTCGTCCAGTGGAACCACGTCGGGATGACGCGCGGTGTGCCGTCGTGCGCGGTGTAGGCCAGGGGGCGGGGATGGTGGAGCCCAGCAGGCGCTCGGCGAGGGGGGCGTCGAGCCGGCAGAGGTCACCCTGCGGAAACTGGGTGACGGGGTCGGTGGTGGCGTCCACGGATGGACCGACCGCCGCCGCGCGTGAACCTCATCGCGCGTCGGAGCCTCTCGGCGGGAGGGAGCGCGGTGCGGGAGGGGACGCTACTGGCCGGTGATGATGGACTTCAGCGTCTCCATGGGGAGCTTGGGGCGGCGGTTCTCGTCGAGGAGGCCATTGGTCTCCTGGCCGGTGTCGGTGAGCTGGGTGTAGCAGAAGCCGGCCAGGGCGCTGTCGCGGACGGCGTCGAGGAGGTCACGCAGACGCGCCTCGAAGTCGGCGGCGTCCGACGCCGTCGAGTAGCCCCAGTCGCCCTCGTGCTGCGCCGCGAAGCTGACCCCACCGAACTCGGTGAGCATGACGGGCTGGTCGCGGACGTCCTCGCGAAGCTGGATGCGCCGGCCCGCCGGGCCGATCCCCGCGAGCAGCTCGCGCACGGCCTCGGGGGTGCCGTAGCGCGCGCGCAGCTCGGCGCCGGTGGGGGAGTAGTCGTGGATCGAGAGGATGTCGGAGTCGGTGTGCTCCCAGCCGTCGTTGGAGACGACCGGGCGTGTCGAGTCCAGGGCGCGGGTGAGGTTGGCGAGCCCGATCGCGTAGTGGCGCTGGGCGGGGTCGTGCGCGCCGTGCTGCACGCCCCAGCTCTCGTTGAGCGGCACCCAGGTGACGATGCTCGGGTGGGACAGGTCCCGCCGCACGAGCTCGGCCCACTCCGTGGTCAGCGCCTCCACCGAGCGCGGGGAGAAGGCGTAGGCGTTGGCGGTCTCGCCCCACACTGTCAGGCCCAGCCGGTCGGCCCAGTAGAGGAAGCGCGGGTCCTCGGCTTTCTGGTGCACGCGCACCGAGTTGAAGCCGAGAGCCTTGATGAGCTCGACCTCCTCGCGCAGCGCGTCGGCGCTCGGCGCGGCGAGGTGCGTCTGGGGCCAGTAGCCCTGCTCGAGCACCGAGCGCAGGTAGTACGGGCGGTCGTTGAGGAGGAAGGTGCCGTGGGCGACCGCGACGGAACGCAGCCCCAGGTAGGAGCCGACGACGTCGGACCGGCCGCTGCCGCCGTCGTCGTCCGTCTCGACGGTGAGGGTCGCGTCGAGGAGCGTGGGCCGCTCCGGTGACCACAGCAGCTCCTCGTAGGCCTGGCCGTTGGCCTGGCGGGCGAGGTGGACGCGCAGCTCGACGTCCTGGTCCAGCGCGCGCACCCGCTGCTCAGCGAGCAGCTCGCCCTCGTGGGACACCTGCACCGTCACCCAGGTGTCCGCTCCGGGACGCTGCGCCAGGCGCACGGTCGCAGCGACGCTCGCGCCCGGCACGTCCGGCACCCAGGCGAGCCCGGCCACGTGCTGGGCCGGCACGGCCTCGAGCCACACCGGCTGCCAAATCCCGGTGGTGCGGTGGTACCAGATGACGTGCGGCTCGCGCTGCCAGTCCTGCTTGCCGCGCGGCTGGGCGGCGTCGTGGGGGTCGTCGACTGCCTGGACCACCAGCTCGAGCGGCCCGTCCGCCGCGCGCACCACCGCGGTGACGTCGAAGCCGAAGGGCGTCTGCCCCCCGGTGTGCTCGCCCACGTACGTCCCGCCGAGCCACACCCGCGCGCGGTAGTCGACCGCGCCGAAGCGCAGGACGAGCCGGTCACCCTGGTCGTCCAGGCCGGCCGCGGTGAGGTCCTCGGGCGAGAGCCGCCGCCGGTACCAGACCTCCCCGAGGTAGCCGGTCTCGCCCACCCCGGAGGCCGGGGACTCCGGCGGGAACGGCACGGTGATCTGCCGGTCGAAGTCCACCTCGGCGGGGGTGTCGGCCCGCGCGACGGCGAAGTCCCAGCTGCCGCACAGATCCGCCCAGCGGCTGCGCTGGAGCTGGGGTCGCGGGTAGGAGCCGTCCTGGTGGCTGGGACGAGACGCGGGCGTGGTCATGGCTGCTCCTCTGGGTCGGGCGCCGGGCGGGATCCGGCTGTCGGCGGTAACAAGTCAGCTGTCGGCGAGGGGGTGGGGCCGGCGGTGGGGTGGGATCCGGCTGTCGGCGGTAACAAGTCAGCTGTCGGCGAGGGGGTGGGGCCGGCGGCGGGGCGGGATCCGGCTGTCGGCGGTAACAAGTCAGCTGTCGGCGAGGGGTGGGGCCGGCGGTGGTCTCGCGGACGGCGAGGCGGTGGGGCACGGTCACGGTCTGCGGGGCAGGCCCGCGGCGGCGCCCCGCGCAGGAGCAGGTCGATCGCCGCCGTGGCGAGGGCCTGCTTGTCGGGGGCGATGGTGGTGAGGGACGGCGTCGTGTACGTCGCCTCCTCGATGTCGTCGACCCCGACGACGGCGACGTCCTGCGGCACCCGCAGCCCGCGCACCGCCAGGGTGCGCAGGGCGCCGAGGGCGAGGGCGTCGTTGAAGCAGAACACGGCGTCGGGCGGCTCGGGCAGCTCGAGGAGCCGGGCCATGGCGGCCGCGCCGTCGGGGCGGTGGAACTGCTCGACGGTGGCGACGAGCTCCTCGTCGTAGGCCACGCCGGCGGCCGAGAGCGCGTCACGGTAGCCCTCCAGGCGCAGCACCGCCGTCTCGTTCGGGCCGCTGTCCTGGGCGCCGATCGCCGCCACCCGGCGCCGGCCCAGGGACAGCAGGTGCGCGGTCGCGTCCGCGGCAGCGGCGCAGTTGTCGACGGTCACGTGGTCGAGGACGGCGTCACCCACGTGCTCCCCGAGCAGGACGAGCGGGGAGCGGTCCACCCGCTCGCGCAGCGCGGGGGCATCCAGGGCGAGGGGGGACAGGACGAGGCCGTCGAGCACGGGCAGGTCGCGGCCCTCGAGCAGCGCGCGTTCGGCCGCCTCGTCGCCCTCGGTCTGGGAGAGCAGGACCATGCGCCCGCGCGCCTTGGCGGCTCGCACGAGCTCGGCGGCGAGCTCGGCGAAGTAGGGCTGGGTGAGCTCGGGCAGGGCGACGGCGATGAGGCCGCTGGACCCGCGGCGCAGGTGCCGCGCGGCCAGGTTGGGCCGGTAGTCCAGTGCCGCCAGCGCCTCCTCGACCCGTTCGCGCGTGGCGGTGGTGACCGACCCGGTGCCGTTGACGACGTTGGAGACGGTCTTGATCGACACCCCGGCCCGGGAGGCCACCTCGCGCAAGCCGATCCGTGCCATCGCCCCCTCCTTCCGGTGCCCGCCGGTCTCCTCCCGCGACGCCGCGCAATCGGACCGGACCACCCGACCATAACGAATCGGCCTACCGGTATACAACGTTTACCGCCTGTGTTAAAAAGGCCTTCCAGGCACCTCCGGGTCCGGGGGTGCACCTCATCGACGAGGGGGCTTTCACGATGACAACCACACGGAAACCACGGATCGCTGCCCGCAGGAGGAGTGTCCTCGCGGCCGCGACGGCCACCGCCGTCGTCCTCCTCGCAGCATGCGGCGGGGGCCAGACACCCGAGGACGTCGCCGGAGGCGGCGGCGAGCCGAGCGAGGCACCGGAGTTCACCGGGGAGTACACCGGGCCGGCGGCCGAGCTCAACTACTGGAACGGCTTCACCGGCGGTGACGGGCCCTTCATGCAGGAGCTCGTCGACCAGTTCAACAGCGAGCACGAGAACATCACCGTCGTCCCCAACACCATGGACTGGGCCGACTTCTACCAGCGGCTCCCTGCGGCCGTCACGCAGGGCGAGGGCCCGCACGTCGGTGTCATGCACCTCGACCAGCTGGCCACCATGGCGGCCCGCAACGCCATCGTGCCGCTCGACGACCTCGCCGAGGCCCTCGAGCTCACGGCGGACGACTTCACCGAGGAGGTCTGGGACGCCGGCATCTACGAGGACCAGCGCTACGGGATCCCGCTCGACGTCCACTCCCTGGCGATGTACTACAACACCGAGCACTTCGAGGAGGCGGGCATCACCGAGCCGCCCACCGACGAGGCCTCCCTCATGGAGGCCCTCGACGCGCTCCAGGCCGCCGGCTTCGAGACGCCGTTCTGGATGCCGCAGCTGTGGCCCAGCCACCTCATGTGGCTGTCCCTCGCCTGGCAGAACGGTGAGGAGGTGTACGCGGAGGACGGCTCCGCGGCGAACTACGACTCCGCCGGTGGCGTCGAGGCGCTGGAGTGGCAGCGCTCGATCATCGAGCAGGGCTACAGCCCCAACGACGTCGCCATCGACTCCCAGTACGTCGCCTTCAAGAACGGGGAGAACTCCATCACCTGGGACGGCATCTGGCAGATCAACGACCTCGAGGCCGAGGAGGTGCCCTACGGCATCGCCCCGATCCCGCAGATCGGCGACGAGGCCGCCGTCTGGGCCAACTCCCACCACTTCTTCATGAGCCGGCAGGCGACCGAGGACGAGAACCTCGCCGCCGCGTCGCAGGTGTTCATCGCCTGGATGTCCGAGCAGTCCGCCACCTGGGCCGGCTCGGGCCTCATCCCCGCGCGCCTGTCCGTCCGGGAGAGCGGCGTGCTCGACGACATGCCCCAGCAGGTCATCGCCGAGCAGATCGACACCATGCGCTTCCTGCCGCCCGTCCCGGGCGTCGGCACGGTCCAGGCGGAGGCGCTCGAGCCGGCGATCGCGGACGCGGTCCTCGGCAACACCCCGCCGTCCGAGGCGCTGGGCACCGCGGCCGAGCAGGGCACCAACCTCATGGAGCAGAACCTCGAGAGCTTCGGAGGCTGACGATGACCTCCACCGTTGCGCCTCCGCGCAGCGAGGAGGGGCTGCGGGAGGGGCGACGGCGTGGCATCCCGGTGCACGGGAAGGCGACGCCGTGGCTCTTCCTCGCCCCGTACCTCGTCCTGTTCCTCGGCTTCGTCGTCGCGCCGATCGTCGTCGGCGCGTGGATCAGCCTGCACCGGTGGGACTACACCCTGCCGAACAAGCCGTTCGTCGGTCTGGAGAACTACACCAGCCTGTTCGACACGAGCTCGATCGCGGCGGCCCAGTTCTGGGACGCGATGGAGGCGACGGCGATCTTCACGGTGTTCAGCGTGCCGCTGCTGCTCACCATCCCGCTCGCCGTCGCCCTCGTGATGAACATGAAGTTCAAGGGCCGGACCTTCTTCCGGGCGATCTACTTCGCGCCCTACGTGCTCGGGGTGGCCGTCGTCGCGATCATGTGGCGCTACCTGCTCGACAACAACATCGGCCTCGTCAACTACTACCTCGGGCTCCTCGGCCTCCCGGACGACATCCCGTGGCTCACCTCGAGCCCCGCGGTGTGGGTGAGCCTCGTGGGGGTGACGGTGTGGTGGACGCTCGGCTTCAACGCCGTCATCTACCTCGCCGCGCTCCAGGACATCCCCGGCGAGCTGTACGAGGCGGCCCGGGTGGACGGCGCCAACGCGTGGCAGCAGTTCCGCAACGTCACGCTCCCGGGGCTGCGGCCGGTGCTCGCGTTCATCACGACGATCACCATCATCGCCTCGGCGAACATGTTCGGGCAGTCCTACCTCATGACGTCGGGCGGCCCCGGCCGCGAGACCCGCACGGCGATCTACCAGATCGCCGAGACGGGCCTGCGCAACTTCCAGATGGGCAGCGCCGCCGCGATGAGCTACGTGCTCACCGTGGCGCTCATGCTCCTGAGCATCGTCGTGTTCTGGATCTTCCGTGAGCGGAGGGGCCCGAGATGACCACCACCACCGCACCGGCCCCGGCGACCCGCCGCACGCCCGTGGGCCGCGTCGTCCTGCGCTACGTCGTCCTCGGGCTGCTCGCGCTCCTCTTCATCAGCCCGCTCATCTACATGCTCGTCACGTCCTTCAAGACGCGTGGCGAGGCCGCCGGGTTCCCCCCGACGTGGATCCCCGACCCGCCCACCACCGCCGCCTACGAGTCGATCCTCAACGCCCCCGGCACCCCGGTGCTGCGGTGGTTCGCGAACAGCCTCGGCGCGGCGGCGGCGAACGCGGCGCTCGTCGTCACGACGTCCACGCTCGCCGGCTTCGCCCTGGCACGCATGCAGTTCCGCGGCCGCCGGCTCGTCTTCGGGGCCGTCGTCGCCACGCTCTTCGTGCCGCCGGTCATCCTCATCATCCCCAACTACCTCATCGTCGGGGAGCTGGCCTGGCTCAACACCCTGCTCGCGGTCATCGTGCCCACCGCGGCTTCCGCGTTCGGGGTGTTCTTCATGCGCCAGTTCTTCATCAGCCTCCCCGGCGAGCTCGAGGAGGCGGCCCGGCTCGACGGTGCGAACCAGTGGCAGGCGTTCTACAAGGTCGCCCTGCCGCTGGCCCGGCCCGCGCTCGCCACCCTCGCGCTCCTCGCGTTCCTCACCAACTGGAACGACTTCCTCTGGCCGGTCTACGTCCTGTTCAGCCCCGACGTCCAGACGCTGCCGGCCGGGCTGTCCACCCTGCAGTCCGCCAACGCCGTGCGCTACGACCTCCTCATGGCCGGCGCCGTCATCGCGAGCATCCCGGTGCTGGCGATGTACATCTTCCTCCAGCGCTACATCATCGAGGGCGTCTCCCGCTCGGGGCTCAAGGGATGAGGCGGCCGGGCACGACGACGACGGCGCTGGCCTGCGTCGTCGTGCTCGCCGCCTGCGGGGGCGGGGGCCAGGTGACGGACGACGACGCCGCCACGCCCCCGCCGTCGTCGTCCTCGCCGTCGTCGTCCTCGCCCTCCGAGGACGTCAACCCCGTCATCGACGACGACTTCCCCGACCCGGACGTCCTGGAGGTCGACGGCGTCTACTACGCCTACGGGACCAACGGGAACCTGCGCAACGTGCGGGTCGCGCGCTCCACGGACCTCGTGGAGTGGGAGCTGCTCGAGGACGCGCTGCCGGACCTGCCGAGCTGGGTGATCCCCGGCAAGACGTGGGCGCCGGAGGTCACCGAGCTCGACGACGGCAGCTTCGCGCTGTACTTCACGGCCACGAACTACGACCCCTACGCGCAGTGCGTGGGCGTGGCGACGGCCGACGCGCCCGAGGGGCCGTTCACGGTGGTGGGCGAGGAGATGCTCGTATGCCCGGAGGAGGAGGGTGGGGCGATCGACGCCTCGACCTTCGTGGACTCGGGCGGCGCCCGCTACCTGCTGTGGAAGAACGACGGCAACGCCATCGGGATCGACACCTGGCTGTACCTCGCGCCGCTCGCGGCCGACGGGCTGTCCCTGGCGGGGGAGCCGGTGCGGCTCCTCACCCAGGACCAGGACTGGGAGGGGTACCTCATCGAGGCGCCCACGCTGGTGGAGCGGGACGGCAGCTACGTCCTGCTCTACTCGGCCAACGACTACGGCGGCGAGCAGTACGCCGTCGGGTACGCGACGGCCGACGTCGTCGACGGCCCCTACACCAAGGCCGACGGGCCGCTGCTCACCACCGACGCCACCGACGGCCGGTTCATCGGTCCCGGCGGGCAGGACGTGGTGACGGCGCCCGACGGCACCGACCGGCTCGTCTTCCACTCGTGGTACGGCGACACCTCCTACCGCGGCGTCAACGTCCTGCCGCTGGAGTGGGACGACGGACGTCCCGTCGTCGTCGTGCCCTGACACACCCTCGGAGAGATCAACGATGAGACACCGAAGGATCACGGCGGCGCTCGGCGCGGTCACGCTCGCGCTCGGCCTGGCCGCCGCGGCGGCCGTGCCCGCCCAGGCCGACGGCGGCGAGGACCCCGCCGCCACCTCCTACACGAACCCGGTGACGGCGGACTTCGCCGACACCTACGCCGACCCCGCGATCATCCGCGGCAAGGACGGCTGGTGGTACCTGTACGCGACGTCCGACCCGCTCGTCGAGGGCGGGGAGTTCGGGCTCATGCACGTGGCGCGCTCGCGCAACATGGTCGACTGGGAGTACCGCGGCACCATCCTCGACGAGGGGTCCGCGCCCGACTGGGCCACCGACACGTCCTTCTTCTGGGCGCCGGACATCCGCTACGTCGACGGCCAGTACGTCCTGTACTTCACGGTGACCGACACCGTGCTCAACGCCGGTGACGACTCCGCCATCGGGGCGGTGACGGCGCCGACGCCGGAGGGGCCGTGGACGCCGGTGGCCGAGCCCGTGGTCCCGCCGCGGCCCGACGGCGGGGGCTTCTTCTGGACCTTCGACCCCTCGATGCTCGCCGACGACGACGGCAGCCGGTACCTCTACTACGGCAGCTACTACGGCGGCCTGTGGGTCACCGAGCTCGACGAGAGTGGGCTGCGCGCTGTGGGCGAGGCGACGCAGGTGGCGATCAACGACAAGTTCGAGGGCGCCTACGTGCTCAAGCGGGACGGGTACTACTACCTCATGGCGTCCTCGGCGAACTGCTGCGCGGGGCCGTCGACCGGGTACAGCGTGTTCGCCGGGCGCTCGGAGAGCCCACGCGGGCCCTTCGTCGACCACGAGGGGGTCTCGCTGCTCGACACGCGGCCGGGCGGCACGCAGGTGCTCGTGCAGAACGGCAACCGGTGGATCGGGGCGGGGCACCACACCGTGGTGAGCGACCTGTCCGGGCAGGACTGGATCTACGACCACGCGATCGACCGCGAGGACCCGTGGCTTGCTGAGCCGGGCGGGATCAACCGGCGGCCCACGCTGCTCGACCGCCTCGACTGGGTGGACGGCTGGCCGGTCACCCGGGCCGGGGCGGGGCCGAGCGAGGGCGAGGAGACCGGGCCGGTGGCGGGGTCGCTGCTGGGCCTGACGGTCGAGGACCCCTCCGAGGGTGGCGCGCTGCGCGGCTCCTTCCGCTCCGACGTCGACCCGCAGTCCGGGGAGCACGCCCTGTTCCGCGGGCGGGTGTGGACCGACGAGCCGGCGCCCGAGGAGGTGCACGTCGAGCTCGACCTGCGCACCCGGCGCACGGAGCCCTTCCTCGTCTACGTGGGCCGCGGGTCCAACCGCATCGAGGTGGAGGTGAACCCGGGGGAGCGGGAGCTGCACGTCGAGTACGGCCGCGGGCGCTTCCAGGAGGAGACGACCGTCCCGATCCCGGCCGGCTACGACCTGTCCGTGTGGACGGCGCTGCAGGTGCACGTCGTCGAGGGGCAGGTGCACGCCCGGCTCAGCGAGTCGCGGCTCGGTGACGTCATCGCCGAGGTGGGGCTCGGGCTGCGGCCGGGGATCCTGCGCTCGGCGCCCGTGGAGTTCCGCGGCACGGGCGCGCACGTCGACAACCTGTCGGTCAACGAGGCGTACGAGCCGGTGACCGAGCTGGTGGCCGAGCCTGCCGCTGGTGAGGTGCTCGTGTCCGAGGACTTCGCCGACGCCGAGCTCGAGGGGTGGGAGTGGGTCCGCGAGGACACCGCCGCCCGGGTGGAGGACGGCGCGCTGGTGTGGCCGCTCACCGGTGCCGACCTCGTGGGTGCCGGCGGTTCTGGCGGCTTGCTTCTTCGCGAGGCGCCCGAGGGGGACTGGATCGTGGAGACGAGGCTGACGCTCGACCTCGGGGAGACCGAGGTGCGCAACTTCCAGCAGGCCGGGCTCATCGTCCACGCCGACGACGACAACTTCCTGCGGCTGGGCCACGTGGCGATCTGGAACACCCGCCAGGTGGAGTTCGGCAAGGAGACCCTGCAGGACGGCTTCCTGTCCTGGGGCGGCCACACGAGCGGCCCGCCCGCCGACACGACGTGGCTGCGCATCCACCACTCGACCAACGACGCCGGTGAGCATCTGTACCGCTCGGCCTTCTCCACCGACGGGGAGTCCTGGCGCTGGGGAGCGACCTGGACCCTGCCCGCCGGGAGCGACGCGCGGGTGGGCCTCTACACCGGAGGCGGCGCCCAACCGGAGACCGAGGCGGTCTTCGACTACGTGAGGTTCCTCGACGTGAGCTAACCCGCGCCCCCCACTCCTGTCGCCGAGAGCTGAGTTGTTACTCGGGCACCCCGGAACAACTCAGCTCTCGGCGCAAGGGGAGGGCCGACACCTCGCGGCCAGGAGGGGGGCGCCTCCCTGTCGCCGGGCGCCTCCCTATCGCCGAGCGCTGAGTTGTTACTCGGGCTTCTCGGAACAACTCAGCGCTCGGCGAGGGGAGGGCCGCGCGCTACTCGAACTTGATGGTGATGACGACCCGGCGGTTCTGGGCGCGCCCCTCGTCGGTGTCGTTGTCGGCGCGGGGGTGGGCGAAGCCGTAGCCGGCGGTGGTGACGAGCTCGGCGTCCAGGCCGCCGCGCTCGACGAGCCAGGTGGCCACGGCCTCGGCGCGGCGCTCGGAGAGGTCGAGGTTGTGCTCCTCGGTGCCGACGTCGTCGGTGTGCCCCTCGACGAGGACGGTGACCGGGGTGCCGCGGTCCTCGATGTCCGCGACGACGGCCTCGAGGTCGGACTCGGCCTCGGGCAGGATCTCGTCCTCGTTGTTGCCGAAGAGGACGTCGCCCTCGCTGCTGTAGGAGACGGACTCGTCCTTGTCGGTGACCTCGACGTCGTCGCTGCCCTCGATCCGGTACCCCTGGAGCGAGGCCCCGGGGACGCTCTCACCGGAGACCGAGGAGCCGGGCACCGACACCCCGGGGATCGACGCACCGGGCACCTGGCCGTCATCGAGGTACTCGGCGGACCGGTAGGCCACCGACTGGTACGAGGCAGCCTGATACCCGGCTGCCCGGTAGATGGCCGGCCGGTAGACCGTCGAGACGTAGGAGCCGGGCTCGTCGTCCTCGACCTGGCACACCTGCTCGGCGGAGGCCCCCTCGACGACGACGTCGGGCTGGCTCGCGCCGTCGACGACGATCTCCTCCAGCACGGTGCCGTCCGGCAGCGTCACCGCAGGCAGGACCCGCGGCGGGAGGGAGTAGCCGGGGATGAAGGCGCCGCTGATCTCCACCGCGCCGAGGCAGCCACCGGGGGCGTCGTACTCGACGATGCAGCCGCGGTCGATGACCCGCTCGGGGATCGTCACCGCCTCGATGACCTGCGCCGGAACGGTCTCGCCGCCGAACTCGAAGGCCTCGACCACGACCTCGGGGATCTCCTGGGCCTCGATGACCTCGTTCTCGAGCATGGTGACCGTCTTGCCCTCGCCCGGCTCGCACTGCGGGAAGCGCTGGCCGGCCGGCGCGGTGGCGGCGCCGTCCTTGGCGGTCGGCTCCTCCTTGGCGCTCGGTGTCTCCGCGCTGCTGCTCTCGGTCGCCGACGGCGCGGCCCCGGGGGAGTCGGCGGCGTCGGGCTCGCTGGAGCACCCGGCGAGGACGAGCACCCCCGCCGCGAGGACCGAGACCGAGACGCGAGCAGACCGCATGAGAACCCCTGAGCTTCGACGGGGTGACCACACGCCCGTGCTGACAAAACGTCCACGAGCGTAGCGGAGCGGCGGTGCGGCCCCGGACCGTCCTAGCATGAGCGCCATGCTCTTCGCCTTCTCCGTCGCGCCCACCGTCTCCGACTCGCCCGACGGCTCCGTCTCCGACGCCGTCGCCGCCGCCGTCCGCGTGGTCCGGGAGTCCGGCCTGCCGAACGAGACGACAGCGATGTTCACGACCATCGAGGGGGAGTGGGACGAGGTCATGCCGGTCATCAAGGCCGCGTGCGACGCCGTTGCCGCCCACAGCCCGCGGGTCAGCCTCGTCCTCAAGGCCGACCTGCGCCCCGGCTACGACGGCCAGCTCAGCGCCAAGGTCGAGCGCGTCGAGGAGCGGCTCCGCGGCGAGGGTTGAGAGAACGCCTAGTGGGTGACTTCGCGCTGACTGCTAGTGGATGGCCGTCTCCACGGGCTCGAGAAGGAACAAGCACGAGTTGGGCTCATACTCGCCGACGTCCGCAGTGATGTGAAGGCTGGTTCCGACGTTGATCGCGTCTGGCGTTTCACCGGTGTAGTGGAGGTCGTACGTCGTGTTCACGTCGCGGAACTGGAACGCAGGCCCGATCGAAGAGGTCTCGCTGTAGTCGCCGACACCGAGCAAGAGGTTATATCGAGTGTTGGTTCCGTCAAACTTCGCCATATTCGACACGTTCCCGTCGAATGCGATCGTTGCGTCGCGGTACTTCACGGCGAATTCAGCGATGGAGCTGTCGCAGTAGTCGCTCAGCTCGAGGATCGCCGCGAGATCTGCGTTGTTCTCGGCGGTGAGCACCTCGTCGCGGGTCTGCTCCGGCACGGCGGGCGTCGGCGCCTGGGAAGTGGGCGCAGGCTCCGCGGGGGTAGGCTCAATGTCTCGCGCCGTCGCCGTTGCCGCCGGCTCGGCGCTGTCGGAATCGCTGAGGGCGCCGATGGTGATCGGTGTGATGATCGCGACCGCGAGCAGGCCCCCGCCGATGGCGATGAGTCCCCAAGGTGGCTTCGCCTTGGGACGACGGAGCACGATCTCTGTCTGCAGGTTGCCCTGTGACTGGGAGACGACCTCCCACCCTTCCTTCTCCCATTTTGCGGCCGTTCGAGACTCCATGCCGCGGATGCTCCGCACAGTCTTCGTTTCGTACTTGACGGACTCTTCGGTCACGCGATGCCTCGTCCCATTCAGAACCGGCAACATGCCGGGCTCGGAGTTTATCGATCACCGGTGCAGCCCTAGCGCTCGCGTCCGGGTCAGTAACAACTCAGCTCTCGACGTAGGGGTGGGGTGGGACCTCCTGCTCATGCTGGGCGCCGGGGGCCTGAGAAGGTTGGGGGAGGGCCGGCATCTCGCGCCGGTCCAGAAGGAGGACCAGCATGAAGGCACTGCAGTACCGCACGATCGGCGCAGCCCCCGAGGTCGTCGAGATCGAGACCCCCGAGCCAGGCCCCGGCCAGGTGCGGCTGAAGGTCACCGCCGCCGGCGTGTGCCACTCCGACTCGTTCGTCATGAGCCTGCCCGAGGAGCAGTACATCTACGGCCTGCCGCTCACCCTCGGCCACGAGGGCGCCGGCGTCGTCGACAAGGTCGGCGAGGGCGTGACCGGAGTCGAGCTCGGCACGGCCGTCGCCGTCTACGGACCCCAGGGCTGCGGCCGTTGCTACATGTGCGCCCAGGGCAAGGAGAACTACTGCGAGCGGGCCGCCGAGCTGGGCATCGCCCCGCCCGGGCTCGGTGCGCCCGGCGCCATGGCCGAGTACATGATCGTCGACGATGCCCGCCACCTCGTGCCCCTCGGCGACCTCGACCCCGTCCAGAACGTGTCGCTCACCGACGCCGGCCTCACGCCGTACCACGCGATCAAGATGTCGCTGGACAAGCTCGTGCCGGGCTCGGTCGCCGTCGTCATCGGTGCCGGTGGGCTCGGGCACGTCGGCATCCAGATCCTGCGCGCGATCACCCCGGTGACCGTCGTTGCCCTCGACCTCGCTGAGGACAAGCTCGAGCTCGCCAAGGAGGTGGGCGCGCACCATGCGTTCCTCTCCAACGACGACGCCGTGGAGCAGGTCCGCGCCCTCACCGGTGGGCGCGGCGCGGTTGCCGTCTTCGACTTCGTCGGCGTGCAGCCGACCATGGAGCTGGGCGCCAAGATGGTCGCCGTCAGCGGCGACCAGGTGAACGTCGGCGTCGGCAGCGGCTCGCTCCCCGTCGGCATGCTCGACCGACCGTACGAGTCACAGGTGCGCGCGCCGTACTGGGGTTACCGCCACGAGCTCTTCGAGGTGCTCAACCTCGCGCGGACCGGCGCCGTTCACGTCGAGACGGAGGTCTTCTCCCTCGACGACGCGCCCAAGGCCTACGAGAAGCTGCACGACGGCACACTGCGCGGCCGCGCCGTCATCGTCCCGTAGTCCCGCCCGCAAAACGCCGAGAGCCGGATCCCTCCTCGGAGAAATCCGGCTCTCGGCGCGCTCGAGGGGCTACGCTGCCGCGGCGTCGCCCTCGGAGGCGAGGCGGACGAGGTAGTCGACCAGCGCGGCCGGGGCCGAGCGGGGCGCGACGGCCTCGACGTTCGCGTTGTAGTTCGTGTTCGTGTTGACGTCGTAGGTGAGCAGGCGGCCGTCGGTCGACTCGATGAACTCCACGCCGAGCACCTCGATGCCGTTGCGGGCGGCGAAGTCGATGTACTTCCCGATGATCGGGTGGTCGAAGCCCTCACGGAGAGTGAAGAGCTGCTGGCCGATCTCCGGGGCGATGGTGGCCCCGGGCGGCATGATCGGGCGGCCGGTGCTCGGGTCGATCTCGCAGGCGTCGGCCGGGCACAGCTGGAAGCCGCCGCGGGCGGTGTCGGCGTCGATGGCGTAGATGAACTCCCCGCCGACGATCTCCACGCGGGTGATGCGCGGCGTCGCTGCCTGGACGTACTCCTGGACGAGCGTGATGCCGTCGACCGGCTCCTCGAACTCGTCGGACCCGACGTAGGTCTCGAGCTCGGGGAAGGAGCCGAAGCGCCGCACGCCGAGCCCCTTGCCGCCCTGGTTGTGCTTGAGGATCAGCGGGGTGGGGAAGCCCTGCGCGGCGCGCAGGATCTGCTCGCGGCCGATCGCCGCGACGGTGCGCGGCGTCTCGATGCCCGCTGCCCGGAGCGCGGTCAGCTGGTCGACCTTGCTCATCTCCAGCTCCAGCACCCGGCGCCCGTTGACGGTCCGCCGTCCGTGCGCCTCGAGCCACGAGAGCACCGCCCGCGTGTAGTCCTTGGACAGCGTGTGCCCACGGGTGTGGGAGGAGGCGCTGATCCGCGACCAGAAGATCCCCTCGGGCGGCGCGGAGTCGAGGTCGAGGACGCCGTCGGTGAGGACCCACTCGACGACCTCGACGCCGCGGCCGGCGAAGGCCTTGGCGAAGGGCGGGAACCACTCGGGGTTCTCGTGCAGGGCGTAGATGGGGAGAGTCATGTCAGGGCGAACAGTCACTGGTCGAGGAAGATTCCGTTGCCGGGCCCGAGCGGCAGGTCGAGGGCGAAGAACACCGAGAGCACGGCGACCCACGCCAGCCAGAACACGACGGTGAAGGGCAGCATCCGCGCGATGATCGTGCCCAGGCCCGCCTTGGGCTCGTACTTCCTCAGCATCGTCAGCAGCACGATGATGTACGGGTTGAGAGGGGTGAGGATCTGCGTGGCGGAGTCACCCACGCGGAAGGCGGCCTGGATGAAGGCCGGCTCGTAGCCGATGAGGGCGAACATCGGGACGAACACCGCCGCCATGAGCGTCCACAGCGCCGAGCCGGAGATGATGAAGAGGTTGAGCGCGGACGCGAGCATGACGAAGAGCAGGATGGCGAGGAAGCCGGTCAGCCCCGCCGCCTCGAGCCCTTCCGCTCCGGTCACCGCGATCCACGAGCCGATCCCCGACCAGTTGAACAGCGCGATGAACTGGCCGAGCACGAAAGCGAGCACGAGGAAGGGGATCATGTCGCGGATCGCCTTGCCCATGAGCGTGGTGACGTCCGCGACGGTGCGCGCGGTGCCCACGACCCACCCGTAGACCAGCCCGGGCACGAGGAAGAGCAGGAAGACGAGGAAGACGATCGAGCTGAGCAGCGGGGAGCTCGGCAGGAAGCCGCCCTCCTCGTTGCGCCACGGGGAGCCGGGCACGGCGACGGCGGCGACGACGGCCGCCGCCGTCAGCGCGAAGGCCACCGCGGCCCACAGCAGGCCGCGGCGCTCGATGGCGGTGAGCTCCGCCGTCACCGCCTCGCTCGACGACGTCCCGTCCTCCTCGTCGTCGGCCTGCTCCGTCTGCGGCACGCCCTGGCGGGTGAGGCGCGGCTCGAGGACCTTGTCGATGAGCAGGCCGGCCAGCGCCATGAGGATGAGGGCGGCAGCGATGTTGAAGAACCAGTTCGACACCGGGTTGACCGGCGCGCCCGGGTCCGGCAGGACGCCGACGACGGACTGGGTGATGCCGGCGAAGAGCGCGTCGAGGCTCGTGACGAGGATGTTCGTCGAGTACCCGGCGCCGGTCGCCGCGAAGCCGCCGATGAGCCCGGCCACGGGGTGGCGGCCGGCGGCCTTGAAGGCCAGCGCCGTGAGCGGCGGGATGACGACGAAGGACGCGTCGGACAGCACCGAGCCGAGCACACCGACGACGCCGACGGCGTACGGCAGCGCCCACGTCGGCGCGGACCCGATGAGCTTGCGGATCGCCGCCGCGAGCATCCCGGACTTCTCCGCGACCCCGACGGCGAGGAGGATCGGCAGCACCGTGACGAGCGGCGGGAAGCCGACGTAGTTCGCGCCGAGGTTCTCGGTGAGCCACACCAGGCCCTCGCCGGTGAAGAAGCCGCGGATCTCCGTCACGTCGTCGCTGCCGGGGATCTGGACGGTCACCCCGGCCCAGGCCATCGCCGTCGACGCGACCGCGACGATGACGAAGAGCGCGAGGAAGAGGGTGAAGGGCTCGGGGAGCCGGTTCCCGACGCGCTCGACGCCGTCGAGCAGCCGGGAGCCCCAGCCGCGGCGCGTGGCGGTGGTGTCCGCGGTCATGTCGCCCCTCGTGTCTCAGTCGAAGTAGTGCGGGACGTCGAGCGGCCCGCCCTGGGCGGCGAACTCGGCGTCGACAGCGTCGCGCAGCTCGGGGTCGCACAGGTAGTCCAGGGCCGTGAGGGCCAGCCCGACCGCGCCGTCGAGCGCGCCGGAGCGGGCGGCCGGGCCGGCGGCGGCCCGCGCGAAGTCCTCCGTGTGGAGCGCGACGTCCGGCGGGGCGATCGCGATGAGCGGGTGGATGCCCGGCACGCGGTAGCTGACGTTGCCGAAGTCGGTGGAGGCGGCGAGCGTCTCGGGCACGACGCCGCCGGCGAGCGGCTCACGGCCGCGGCGCCGCTGGGCGGCGACCCAGCGGGCGGTGAGCGCCTCGTTGGTGCGCACCGGCAGCGACGGCGGGTGCTCGTCCCACTCGATCTCCACGCTCGTGCCGGTCATGAGCGCGGCGCCGCGGGCGATGTCGTCGAGCCGGCGGCTGAGGTCGCGCAGCGTGTCGGGGTACTTGGAGCGCGCGTAGAGGTCGACGACGGCGCGGTCGGGGATGACGCTGGGCCGCGTCCCGCCGTGGGTGACGACGGCGTGGACCCGGTCCACGGGCGGCAGCTGCTGGCGGAGCAGGCCGATGCCCTGGTAGGCGAGGGCGGCGGCGTCCAGGGCGTTGCGGCCCATGAAGGGCTGGGCCGAGGCGTGGGCGGAGACGCCGGTGAAGACCCAGCGCAGCAGCCGGCGTCCGAGCCACACCTGGTCGGCGAGGTCGTAGCCGTAGGGGTGGACCATGACCGCGGCGTCGACGTCGTCGAAGGCGCCGTCGAGCGCGAGCACCTCCTTGCCGGAGTGCCCCTCCTCGGCGGGCGTGCCGAGCAGCACGACCCGGCCGGCGACGGCGTCGGGCCGGTCCGCGAGGGTGCGCGCCAGGGCGAGGAAGGCCCCGACGCCCGCGGCGGCGATGACGTTGTGCCCGCAGGCGTGGCCGAGGTTCGGCAGGGCGTCGTACTCGGCGAGGATCGCGATGGTGGGGCCGTTCTCACGGCCGCGGACCTCGGCCCGGAAGGCGGTGCCGACGCCGTGGACGCCGGCCTCGGCCCGGATGCCGTGCCGGTCGAGGAGCGCGACGAGCGTGGCGACGCTGCGGTGCTCCTCGTAGGCGGTCTCGGGCTCGGCGTGGAGCGCGGCGACGACGTGGTCGAGGTCCGGGGCGAGCGACTCGGCGGCGGACTCGACTGCGTCGCTCAGCTCGGCGGGCGCGCCGTGGAAGGGGGACTCGGGGGCGGTGGACTGCCGCATCCGCGCGTCGGTCTCGTCCGCGAGGTGCGCCAGGTAGGCAGTGCTCGGCTCGAGCGGGTCGGTGTGAGGCACCTCGCCAATGTAACGACGGGCCTCGGAAGCTGCTCGACCGGCCCCGTGGCCCGGCCTGACGGGTAAGGCTGGGACGCGCGGGTGCACAGCGGGACGCCGACGACGAGCTCGACGTCCGAGTCAGCAGCCGTTCGCGGGGTCGTAGAGGCCGCGGGACGCTGCTCGCGCCTCCTCGTGAGCCGCGACGACGGCATCGTGGAAGCGGTCGTTCGGCTCCACGAGCACCGGCACCGCGAGGCCGGCGCGGGCAACCTCCGCGTTGATGAGGACGTCGCCGAGGTAGACACCGGCGAGGCGGCGGCCGTACCGGTCGGTCGGCTCGACGTCCTCGACCAGGCGCACCTCCGTGCCGGGAGGGATGAGGTCGGCGAGGAAGGCGGTGGCCTCGTCGCCCAGGCACTCGGCCTCGGTGTACGGACCGTCCTTCTCGGGGGTGTCGATGTTGAGGAGCCGGGCGGGGACCTCCTCGCCGTCCAGGTCGACGCGGATCGTGTCACCGTCGACGACGTGGGTGACGACGGCGACCTCACCGGCCGTCTCCTCGGCCGGGGCGCACGCGGCGACAAGCGCGGTGACGACGGCGAGCGCCGCGTGCCACGCCCGAGGCCCAGTGCGCCGTGGCACGCCTACGGCCTCACTCGCACAGGCCGTTCTCGGTCACGCCGCGCGCGCACAGCGGGGTGAGCTCGACGGACCGGACGGTGTGCCCCTGACCGGTCCGCTCGGTGACGACGTGGAGCCGCTCCCCGGCGAGGGCGTCGTCACCGAGGCCGACGACGTCGATGACCACCTCTCCGTCGTCACCCTCGACGGGGCCGTCCACGACCACCGTCTCGACCGACGGCGGCTGGTCGCCGGTCCGCTGTCGGGCGACGAGCAGGCCGGCCTCTTCGACCGTGCCGGCCGAGGGCAGCTCGGGAAGGTCGGCAGTGATGTCGGTGGTCTCGCCGGGGAAGGCGAGGTGCTTCATGTCCATCCAGAAGAACCAGCCGTCGGTCTTCATGACTTGCGCCCAGTGCGAGCCGTCCTCGCGGCGGCGGATCTCGCCGTACGCGGGGCTCACGCCGAGCGGCTCCAGGGTGCCGACGGACTCGAACTCCGTCCCCGGCCCGCTCCGGTAGTGGAGGCCGCTGCCCGCCTCGACGCCGATGACGGCGACGACCTCGTTGAGGGGAGGAATGTCGACGACCTCACCCGGCAGCTCGCCGGCGGCGGCGCCGGAGTCCGTGGGCTCCTCCGAACCGGTCGGCTCGGGGGTGGTCGGTTCCTCCGCGCTGGTGGGCTCCTCCGTGCTGGGCTCGGTGCTCGCCTCGGAAGGGGAGGGAGCGGTGGAGCTCGGCTCCGCACCGGGAGAGTCCTGCGCGGTCTCGGTGCCGCACGCGGTGAGGAGCAGGCCGGCCGCGAGGATGGCCGCGGGGAGTGTTCGTCGCATGTCGAGCACGCTAGTGCCGAGCGCCGTCTCCACGGCGCGACTGGGCGCCGTCGAGACGTAGTTGCAACACAGGCGTTCGCGCGCGCGATCTCTGTCGCGCCAGTACCTTAAGCCCGTGTGGCGACTGTCACACCTCTTCCTGATGGGGGCTCGACATGGTTCTACGACGCGCTGTCCTGGGTGCCGGCGTCCTGCTCGGTGCCGCGGTGCTCGCGGTGTCACCCGCTGCCGCCGAACCTTCCGAGCAGGACGAGGCCTGGATGGTCGCCGCCCACCAGAGCAACCTCGCCGAGATCGCCGCAGGCACGACCGCGCAGGAGCAGGCCACGACGGATGCGGTGCGCGAGATGGGCGCGACGCTCATCGCCGACCACGAGGCGCTGGACGCCGACCTCGTCGCCCTCGCCGAGGAGCTCGGCGTCGACCTGCCGGACCAGCCGTCACCGGAGCAGGAGGCTGCGCTCACCGAGGTGCGGGAGCAGCAGGGGGAGGCCTTCGACACCGCGTGGATCGCCTCGCAGATCGAGGGGCACCGGATGTCCCTGGCCGCGGGGCAGGAGGAGATCGCGAACGGGTCGGACGAGGACGTCATCGCGCTCGCCGAGGCCGCCGCTCCGGTGATCCAGCGTCACCTCGACCACCTGCTCGCCATGTCCGGTGACGCACCAGGGGCGGTCCCAGGCGGCATTGCACCGGACAGCGGCACGGACGCGCTCGGTGTCGCGGCGATCGCCCTCGGCGCCGTCCTCGTGGCCGGCTCCGCGGCCGTGGTCGTGCGACGCAGGCAGGTCCGGGCGTAGGTGGTCCCACGGCACGCGGCCCGCGCGCGACGGGGCTTCCCGTGGCGCGCGGCTCTCGAACGCCGCGGCACAGCGCGGCGCCGGATTGCCGCGCTGGGCGCGACCCCACCACACGGAGCTCCGGCAGTGCGTGCGGCCGCACGGCACGTGGCGTCCCCGCGGGGCGCTGCCCGACGCCGTGAGGCTCTCGCGCAGACCGGTGCGCGTCGGCGGGAGGCTCCCGTGCGGCGTGGCACCCCGCGGCACGGGGCCGCGGCGCAACGCGGCGTCCCGTTGGGTGCGGTCGCGATGGCCGCGGTGGCCGGCATAGGGCTCGTGCTCGGCGGAGTGCAGCTGCTCGTTCAGGATCCCGTGGTCCGGGCGGCGGACTTCGGGCCGACGACGGCGGGGGCACCGGCGTCGTCGTCGGTGACTGTGCCCGAGGTGGCCGGCCCCGCATGGGCGGTCCCAGGTGCCGTCTCCGCCGTCGCCCATGCGCCGACGCCGGTCCCGCCCGCCCGGGTGACGCTCACCGACGTCGCGGCGGAGGTCGTGCCGGTGGGCGTGCTGCCGTCCGGTGAGCTGCAGCTGCCTGAGGACCCGGCGCGCGTGGGGTGGTGGGCCGCCGGTGCCGTGCCCGGCCAGGGTGAGGGCACGGTGGTGCTCGCCGGCCACATGGACGGACTGCGTCGCGGCGGGGCGATGAGCGCCATGCTCGAGGTCGCGTCCGGGGACGTCGTCTCCCTCGAGGACAGCCGCGGGCGCGCCCACGAGTACCGGGTGGTCGAGCGCAGCACGACCCCGCAGGAGAGCCTGGACCCGTCGATCTTCGCGACGGACGGGCCACACCGGCTCGTGCTCGTCACCTGCGGTGGGACCTACGACGAGGCGACGGGGCGGTACTCCGAGAACATCGTCGTCGTCGCCGAGCCGGTCGGCTGAGCCCGAAGGCAGGTGCCACAACCGCTCCGGCGCGACGGCGACACACCGGACGACACGCCGTGACAGGTGTTGCCCGGGGCTCCCACGGCCAGCGCTTGTGGCACATGCCCGGCGGAACGCGGCGACTCAGCCGTGGAGGTTGAGGACGAGCTCCTCCGGTCCGCCCTCGACGACCCGCACCGGGATGCCCCAGTCCTGCGCCGCGAGGTGGCAGGCGGGGAACTCGATGGCCGGGTCGTCGTCGCAGGACGCGGCCTTGGCGGTCACCGACAGGACGGTCTGGCCGTCGCTGTCACCGTCGAGGGAGCCGAGGCTGAGCGTGACCTCCCGCTCGAGATCCGTGCCCGTGCCGCCGCCGGCGACGAGGGAGTCGGCGGAGACGGAGAGCTGGGTCGAGGGCCCGAAGCGGTCGTCGAGCTTCTTGCCGGCCGGCGGGGTGAAGACGACGCGCAGCGTGAAGCTCGGCGCCACCTCGGTGGCGGGCCGGTGGGTGCGATGCGCGCCGCCGTCGTGCAGGTCGGCCGTGCCCTCGGGCAGCGGCACCCGGGTGAGCCGGTGGGCGGCGGACTCGACGACGAGGAGGTGCGTGCCGTCGTCGTCCACGAGGAGACCGGACGGCTCGCGCAGACCGGTGGCCACGGTGCTCACCTGCCCGGTCGCGGGGTCGTAGAGGCGCACGGCGCCGTTGTACGTGTCGGCGACGGCGACCTGCCCGCCCGGGAGGGCGGCGACGCCGAGCGGGTGCTGGAGCAGCGCGTCGGCGGCGGCACCGTCGCGGTGGCCGAAGTCGAACAGGCCCTGCCCGACGGCGGTGCGCACCTTGCCGGCGGGCACGTCGACGTAGCGCAGCGCGGAGGTCTCGGCGTCGGCGAGCCAGATACGGCCGTCCGAGCCGACCGAGAGCCCCGAGGGCTGGGCGAACCAGGCCTGGCGCAGCTCGCCGTCGACGAGGCCCTCGTTCATCGTCCCGCCGAGCCGCGCGAGAAAGCCGGCGGCGGGGTCGAAGGTCCACAGCGTGTGGTGCCCGGCCATGGCGACGACGGCGGCCTTCGCCTCGGCGGACCAGGTGACGTCCCACGGCGAGGACAGGCGGATCCGGCGCGCGGGGCCGTAGTCCTCCGTGGCCGGCTCCTCGCCCGGCTCGACGTTGTCCGGCGCGCCGACCATGAACTGCTCGCCGGTGCCGGCCAGCGTCGTCACATGCCCGTCGGACAGCCGCACGCCGCGCAGGAGGTGGTTGACGGTGTCGGCGACGACGACGTCGTAACCCACCTGCTCGGCGACCTCACCCGGGAGGAGGCACAGGCCGTTGGGCTCGTTGAGCTCGGCGACGTCGGCGGGGCCGTCGGTGCGCCCGCGGGTACCGGAGCCGATGGCGCGGACGAGCGTCTCGCCGTCGGGCTCGAGCTCGGCGAGGCGGTGGTGGCCGGCGTCGGCGACGAGGAGGTTGCCGCCGGGCAGGGTGATGGCCTTGGCGGGGAACTTGAGGAGGCCGGCCGTGGGCTCGGGCGGCACGTAGGGGCCGCTGCCGCGGTGGAGGGTGCCCTTGGCCTCGTGCTCGGCGACGAGCTGGTCGATGGCGGCGGCGATGTTCGGGGTGTGCCCCTCCCCGGCCATGTGACCGACGATGTAGCCCTCGGGGTCGATGAGCACGAGCGTGGGCCACGCGCGGGCGGTGTAGGCCTTCCAGGTGACGAGCTCGGGGTCGTCGAGGACCGGGTGGGCGACGTCGTAGCGCTCGACGGCGGCGACGAGCGCGTCAGGGGCGGCCTCGTGGACGAACTTGGGGGAGTGGACCCCGATCGTCACGAGGACGTCGTGGTACTTCTCCTCCAGCTCGCGCAGCTCGTCGATGACGTGAAGACAGTTGATGCAGCAGAAGGTCCAGAAGTCGAGAAGGACGATCTTGCCGCGCAGCTCTGCCAGCGAGAGCTCGCGGCCACCGGTGTTGAGCCAGCCGCGCCCGACGAGCTCGGAGGCGCGGACACGGGGCTGGGTGCGAGCGGAGGTCATGCCCTCATTGTCGCCGGGGCCGCTTCGCCTCCGAGCACGAGGACACCGGTCGTCTCGTGGGATGGGACACGGAGCCCGGCGGCGGCACCGGCCTCCTGCCCCTGCGCGTCGCCGTCGGTGAGGAGCCGGCCGGTGAGGACGTGCATGGCGACGAGGACGGCGAGGGTCAGGACGACGAGCGCGGCGCCGACCACGATGGCGCCGGCGATCTCGGGAAGCGGGGTGCGGGTCCGGTCTGTGCTCACAGCACGATCCTCGCCGGGCGGGGCACCGGCCCGCGTCGGCCTCGCGGCTGACCTTGATGGCCCGGGGTCCACCCGTGGTCGGACCCTAGGGCAGGCGCAGGCCGCCGGCGTGGTGGACGTGGAACCATCGGTAGCCGTAACCGTCCAGGGCCAGCTCGGCTGCGCCGTCGTCGTCCAGGACGAGGCGTTCGTCGCCCAGAAGGCTCTCGAGCGCGGACCCGGGCGGGGCGTCGATCCGCAGCGGGACGGTGCGCGCCGCGCCGCCGAGGTTGTGGACGGCCACGACCATCCGCCCGTCCCACGCGACGCAGTGCGCGAGGACCTCGGCGTGGGGCTGGTCGAGGACGTGGAAGGTGCCGCGGCCGAGCTCGGGGTGGGAGCGGTAGGTCTGGACGAGCTGACGCACGAAGCTCCACAGCGAGTCCGGGTCGCGCATCTGGTCCCACGCGTTGACGAACTGGGGGCCGTAGCCGTCCGGCACCGGCCGGGCCACGAGCTTGGCGGGCGCAGCGGTGGAGAAGGCGCCGTTCGGCTCCGGGGACCACTGCATGGGGGTGCGCACCGCCATGCGGCCGTCGGCGGCGAGGTCCTCACCCATGCCGATCTCCTCGCCGTAGAACAGGGACGGCGTGCCGGGCAGGGAGAACAGCAGCGAGTAGACGAGGCGGATGCGCCGCGGGTCGCCGTCCATCATCGGCGGCACCCGCCGCTTGAGACCGCGCCCGTAGATCTGCATCTCCTCCTCCGGCCCGAAGGCGGCGAAGACCTCCGCGCGTTCGTCCTCGGAGAGCTTGTCGAGGGTGAGCTCGTCGTGGTTGCGCACGAAGGTGGCCCACTGGCAGTCCTCGGGGATCTCCGGGCGGGCCAGCAGCGCCTCGGTGAGCGGCCCGGCGTCGCCGCGGGCGAGGGAGAGGTAGAGCTTCTGCATCGTGATGAAGTCGAACATCATGTGGAGCTGGTGGCCGTCGCCGAAGTACGTCACCTGCTCCTCGTGGGGCACGTTGACCTCCCCGAGCAGGACGGCGTCGCCCCGGCGGCGCGAGAGGAAGGCCCGGATGTCCTTGAGGTGGTCGTGCGGCTGGGCCATCGCGTCGGCGTCCTGGCCGGTCATGCCGATGTCCTCGAGGAAGAAGGGCACGGCGTCGACCCGGAAGCCGTCGATACCGAGCTCGAGCCAGAAGCCGACGACCTTCATGATCTCGTCGCGCACCTTGGGGTTGGCGACGTTGAGGTCCGGCTGGTGGGAGTAGAAGTGGTGGAGGTACCACTCCTCGGTCTTCTCGTCGAAGGTCCAGATCCCGCCCTCCTGGTCGGGGAAGACGGCCATGTCGGAGGTGTCCGGCGGGGTGTCGGCGCGCCACACGTAGTAGTCGCGGAACGGGTTGTCCTTCGACCGCCGGGCAGCCTTGAACCAGGGGTGCTGGTCGGAGGTGTGGTTGATGAGGAGGTCGACGATCACCCGCATGCCGCGGTCCTTGGCGGTGCGGACGAGCTCGACGACGTCGCCCAGGCTGCCCAGGCGCGGGTCGACGCCGTAGAAGTCGGTGACGTCGTAGCCGTCGTCGCGGTCGGGGGTGGGGTAGAAGGGCATGAGCCACAGGCACGTGACGCCGAGCTGGTCGAGGTAGCCGATGCGGTCGACGAGGCCGGCGACGTCACCCACGCCGTCGCCGTCGGAGTCGAAGAAGGTCTCGACGTCGAGGCAGTAGATGACGGCGGTCTTCCACCACTGGTCGGAGGTCTCGGTGATGCGGGTCATGCGGCCCTGTCTACCGGTGGGGGAGCGTCGCGGCATCCGGGCCGGGGCTCGGCGGGCAGGAGGGGACGTGGTGCGGAGACGTGAGACTGCTCCACCAGCTGGGGCAATCTCACGTCTCCGCGACAGCACCTCCTGCGCCGCGTACCGCCCGGGCGGGTTCAGCCGCGCAGGGCCGCCAGCGCCTCGCGCCGCTGCTGCTGCTCGACCGGGTCGGGCACCGGCACCGAGGCGAGCAGCTTCTGCGTGTAGGGGTGCTGCGGCGCCTGCAGCACCTGCTCGCCGGTGCCGAGCTCGACGAGGTCACCGCGGTAGAGCACCGCGATGCGGTCGGCGAGCATGCCGACCACCGCGAGGTCGTGGCTGATGAAGAGCGTGGCGAAGCCGAGACGCTCCTGGAGCTCGCTGAACACCTCGAGCACCTTCGCCTGCACCGACACGTCCAGCGCCGAGGTCGGCTCGTCGGCCACGAGCAGGTCCGGGTCCAGCGCGAGCCCGCGGGCCAGGCTCGCCCGCTGACGCTGCCCGCCGGAGAGCTCGTGGGGGTAGCGCTCCGCGTAGTGCGTGGGCAGGTGGACGGCGTCGAGCAGCTCGTTGACCCGGGGCCGTGCCGCCGCGGCGTCCTTCGCCCGCCCGTGGATGAGGAGCGGCTCGGCGACCGCCTCTCCGATGGTGAGGAGCGGGTTGAAGCTCGTCGCCGGGTCCTGGAAGACGAAGCCGACCCGGGCGCGCAGCGGCCGGAACGTCTTCTCCTTGAACCCGACCATCTCGTGGCCCAGCACCTGCAGCGAGCCGCCGGTGGCGCGGGTGAGCCCCGCGATGGCACGGCCGATCGTCGTCTTGCCCGAGCCGGACTCACCGACGAGGCCGAGGACCTCACCGGGCGCGATGTCGAAGCTCACCTGGTTGACCGCCCGGAAGTCGGGCTGACGGAGCCGCCCGGGGTAGACGATCTCGAGGTCGCGGGCGCGCACCACCGGCTCGGTGGCGGCCGGTGCGGTGGCCGGGGTGCCGATCGCGGCACCGAGCCTGGGCACCGCCCCGAGCAGCTGGCGGGTGTACTCGTGCTGCGGGGCGGCGAAGAGCTCACGCGCCGGCGCCTGCTCGACGACCTTCCCGCGGTACATGACCGCGACCCGGTCGGCGAGGTCGGCGACCACGCCCATGTTGTGGGTGATGAGGATGATGGCGCGGCCGAACTCGTCGCGCACCGCCCGGAGCAGGTCGAGGATCTCGGCCTGGACGGTGACGTCCAGCGCCGTCGTCGGCTCGTCGGCGACGATGACCTTGGGGTCCAGCGCGAGGGCCATCGCGATCACGATGCGCTGCTTCTGGCCGCCGGAGAACTGGTGGGGGTAGTGGTCCACCCTCTTCTCCGGGTCGGGGATGCCGACCTTCCCGAGCATCTCCACCGCCCGCGCCCGGGCCTCCTTCTTCGAGTACTCCCCGTGGGCGCGCAGCCCCTCGGCGAGCTGCCACCCGACCGTGAAGACCGGGTTGAGCGCCGTCGAGGGCTCCTGGAAGACCATGGCGACGTCGCGCCCGCGGGCCTTGCGCAGCTCGCCCGGCTTGAGCTGGACGATGTCGCTGCCCGCGAGGACGACGGCGCCCTCGACGCTCGCGTTGTCGGGCAGCAGCCCGAGGACGCTCTTGGCGGTCACGGTCTTGCCCGAGCCGGACTCCCCGACGACGGCGAGCACCTCCCCGGGGTTGACGTGCAGGGAGACGCCGTCGACGGCGCGGACCGGCTCCCCGTCCGTGGCGAAGGTGATGTGCAGGTCCCGGATGTCGACGACGGGGCCGCCGTCGGCGTCGTGCGTGGTCATCACGCCGCTCCCTTCATGGCGGTGGCGACGCGGCGCGGGGGCCGCGGGGGCCGGCGACGGATCCGCAGGCGCGGGTCGGACAGGTCGTTGAGGCTCTCACCGACGAGGGTGATCCCCATGACGAGCATGACGATGGCGACGCCGGGGAAGACACCGGTCCACCAGATGCCGCTCGCGACGTCGGAGATCGCCCGGTTGAGGTCGTAGCCCCACTCGGCGGCCGCCGTCGGGTTGATGCCGAAGCCGAGGAAGCCGAGCCCGGCGAGGGTGAGGATCGCCTCGGAGGCGTTGAGCGTGACGATGAGCGGCAGCGAGCGCGTCGCGTTGCGCAGCACGTGCCGCGAGAGGATCCGCGGCGTGGAGGCGCCGAGCACGCGGGCGGACTCGACGAAGGCCTCGGCCTTGAGCCGGACCGTCTCGGCGCGCACCACGCGGAAGTACTGCGGCACGAAGACCACGGTGATCGAGATGGCCGCGGCGGCGATCCCGCCGAAGAAGCTCGACTGCCCGCCGGAGATGATGATCGAGACGACGATCGCCAGCAGCAGGGACGGGAAGGCGTAGATCGCGTCGGCGACGGTCACGAGGACCCGGTCCAGCCAGCCGCCGAGGTAACCGGAGACCAGGCCCAGGGCGATGCCGAGGAAGATCGAGGCGACGACGGCGAGGACCACCGTGAGCAGCGCCGTCTGGGTGCCCCACACGACGCGCGAGAAGACGTCGTAGCCGCCTACCGTCGTCCCCCACCAGAACTCGCCCGACGGCGGTGCCTGCCGGGGGAAGGAGCCGTCGGGGCCGCTGAGCTGGTTGAAGGAGTACGGCGCGATCAGCGGTGCGAGGACGGCCGTGAGGACGAAGACGGCGCAGATGACGAGGCCGGCGATGAGCATGCCGCGCTGCAGGCCCACGCTGCGCCGCAGCTGCCACACGAGCGGGAGCTTCTTCCACCGTGCCACGTGCGCGGCGGCGCCGTGCTCGATCGGGTCGGGTGCGGTGCTCATCGTCAGTACCTCACTCTCGGGTCGATGAGGGCGGCGATGACGTCGACGACGAAGTTCGTCACCGCGACGATCACCGCGAGGAGCGCGACGATGCCCTGGACGGCGACGAAGTCGCGCGCCCCGAGGTACTGGGCCAGCTGGAAGCCCAGGCCGCGCCACTCGAAGGTCGTCTCGGTGAGGATCGCCCCGCCGAGCATGAGGGCGATCTGCATGCCCATGACCGTGATGATGGGGATGAGCGCCGGCTTGTAGGCGTGCTTGCGCAGCAGGCGTCCCTCGGGCACGCCGCGGGAGCGGGCAGCGTCGACGTAGTCCATGCCGAGTGTCCCGATGAGGTTGGTGCGCACGAGCCGCAGGAAGACGCCTGCGGTGAGCAGGCCCAGGGCGACGGCGGGCAGGACGGCGTGGGACAGGACGTCGGAGATGAGGTCCCAGCGGCCGGTGCGCAGCGCGTCGATGATGTTGATGCCGCTGGACCCGGAGATCCGGTCCAGCGTGAGCTGGGTGCCCGGCGTGGCGCGCCCGCCCAGCGGGAACCAGCCCAGCCACACGGAGAAGACGAGCTTGAGGAGCAGTCCGGCGAAGAACACCGGGGTGGCGTAGCAGAGGATCGCGAAGACGCGGAGCACGGCGTCAGGCAGCTGGTCGCGGCGGTAGGCGGCGATGCGGCCCAGCGGGATGCCGACGAGGAGCGCGACGACGAGCGCGAAGACGACGAGCTCGAGGGTCGCGGTCCCGTAGGTGAGGAGGATCTCGCTGATCGCGCGGTTGTCGGTCACCGTGCGGCCGAAGTCGCCGGTGAAGATCTGGCCGAGGTACTCGACGTACTGGACGAGCACCGGTCGGTCGTAGCCCGCGGCGGCGAGCCGCTCGGCGAGCTGGTCGGGGGTCAGCCGCCCACCCACCGACGCGGAGATCGGGTCACCGACCACCCGCATGAGGAAGAACACCAGGGTGACCAGGATGAACACCGTGGGGATGATGAGCAGGAACCGCACGAGGATGTAGCGGCCCAGGCCCGACCCGCCGGACTTGTCGGCGGCTGGGGTGACCACCGTCCGTTCGTCAGCGATCGTCACGAAGACTCCTCTCACGGACGGACGGGGTGCCGCTTGTGGCGGCACCCCGTCGCGTCGTCGTGGATCTTGCGCTCGGGCCTTAGCGTCCGAGCGGGGCGTAGCGGAACTTGAAGGAGGCGTCGAGGGTGACGCCGGTGATGTCGTTCTGGGCCACGGCCACCTGGGCGCCCTGGAGGTAGGGCAGGGTGGAGAGGTCCTCGGCGACGAGCTGCTGCACCTGGGCGATCTTCTGCTCACGCGCGGCCGGGTCCGGCTCGGTGGCCTGGTCGAGGATGAGGTCGTTGACCTCCTGGTTCTCGTACCCGTTGGCGAGGAAGTTCTCCGTGAGGAAGAACGGGGAGAGGTAGTTGTCCGCGTCGGAGTAGTCCGGGAACCAGCCGAGCTGGTAGGCGGGGTAGACGCTCTCGACGCGCTCGGTGTTGTAGGTGTCCCACAGCGTCGACTGGAGCGTCACGTCGAACACGCCACCGGCCTCGAGCTGGCTCTCGATCATCGCGTACTCCTCGTCGGAGGAGTTGCCGTAGTGGTCGGGGCTGTACTGGAGGTTGAGCGCGACCGGCGTCTGGACACCGGCCTCCTCGAGGGCCGCGGCGGCAGCCTCGGCGTCGGGGCCGCCCTGGCCGTCGCCGTACATCTCGAGGAGGGGCTCGGCGGCGCCGCTCAGGCCCTCGGGCACGTAGGAGTACAGCGGGGTGTAGGTGCCCTGGTAGATCTCCTGGCTCAGCGCCTCGCGGTCGAGCAGGTGCGCGGCGGCCTGGCGCACGGCCAGGGCCTTGGCCGGGTCGGCGTCCTCGGTCGCCTCACCGAAGGGCTGGGCGTTGAAGTCCCAGGTGATGTAGCGGATCTCGCCGCCGGGCCCGTCGTGGATCGTCACGCCGTCGTCGCCCTCGAGGTCGGCGAGGTCGGTGGGGGAGAGGTTGCGGAACGCGACGTCGACGTCACCCTGCTGGACGGCCAGCTTGAGGGAGGTCTCCTCGGTGAAGTACTGCGCGGTGACGACGTCGGTCTCCGGGGCGCCGAGCATGCCGCCGTAGTCGGCGAAGGCCTCGTAGCGGACGAGCTCGTTCTGCGTGTAGTCGGTGATCGCGTACTGGCCGGCGAAGGCGTTGCCCTCGACGATCTCCTCGGCCGGGGTCAGCTCGGTGGCCGAGAAGACGTCCTCGTCGACGATCGGGCCGACGGGCGAGGAGAGCACCTGCGGGAAGGTCTGGTCGTTCTCGCTCTTGAGCTGGAAGACGACGGTGAGCTCGTCCGGCGCCTCGACGCTGTCGAGGTTGTACAGCAGCGAGGACGGACCGTTGGGGTCCGCGATCGCGAGCTGGCGGTCGAAGCTGAACTTCACGTCCGAGGAGGTGAGCTCGTTGCCGTTGGCGAAGGTCAGGCCCTCCTTGAGGGTGACCGTGTACTCCGTGGGCGCGGTGAAGTCGGCCGACTCGGCGATGTCCGGCTCGACGTCGGGGCTGCCGTACGGGGTGTTGAGCAGGAAGGGGAAGACCTGGTTCTGCACGAGGAAGGAGCCGTTGTCGTACGAGCCCGCCGGGTCCAGGGAGAAGATGACGTCGGTGGTGCCGACGGTGATGCCGTCGCCGCTGGAGCCCGAGGCGTCGTCGCCGGAGCCCCCGCCGCCGCCGTCGTCGGTCTCCGCGCATGCCGCGAGGACGAGGATGAGGGCGGTCGAGGCACCAACCAGTACCCGGCGCCGCTGGTGAGCGAGGGCCATAGTTCACTTCCTTATGAGAAGGGGGCCACTCGCCCTTGCGAGAGCGGACGAGCGGCAGCTGCTCTCGCGCTCCGCCCGGCCGGGAGGGGCGCGGGTATGGAAACTAACACACGGCGTCTCAGTCCCTGAACATCCGGAACCCGGTATTCGGTTCACATCGTAGACACCCTCCCGTCCTCTACGCCCGAAGCGGGATTCCGCCCGGGGTGGATGAGGGCCTGCCGTGCCCCTCCGCGGCGGGTGCGGTGGTCGCGGGGCTCCGAGGCGGGGGGTTCGCCGGGTCGCTACTCTCGAGCCTCGGGCGGCTCGGGAGGTGGGGCTGGTGCTCGACCGGCAGCAGTGGGCGGTGCAGCACGTCGTCGCGGCGCGACCTCAGACGGTGCTCGAGATCGGCTGCGGCCCGGGTGCGGCGCTCCAGCGGCTGGCGGAGGCGCTGCCCGAGGCCCGGATCATCGGGATCGACCGGTCCCCGGTCGCGGTGCAGCGCGCGGCGGTCCGGCAGGGCAACCGTCTCGACGGCGAGCGGGTGTCGCTGCACCACGTCACTCTCGCTGGCCTCGACCTGCCGGAGGCGTCCATCGACGTCGCCTTCGGGGTGAACGTCAACGTGTTCTGGACCTCGCGCGCCGAGCGAGAGCTCGCCGTCCTGCGCCGCATCCTGCGGCCCGGGGGAGTGCTGCACCTGGTCTACGAGCCGCCCGGTCCGGACCCGTGGGTGGTGAGCGGCGTCGAGGAGTCCCTCCAGCAGGGCGGCTGGACGTGGAAGGTACGCAGGAAGCGCCCGCTCGCCGTGCGGGACGCGATGCCCGGACGGCGGCACCTCGTGGCGGTGTCCGCGACTCCCGCATGACCTCGGCGGCGTGGCGGTCGAGCAGGTCCACGATGTGTTCCTGGTGGCTGCGCATGGCGCGGCCGGACGGGTCCTTCGGGTTCGCGGGCTGGAGCCCGAGGTTGCGCGCGTGTCACGTACTGACGACGCCGACCGTGCGCCCTCTCGTGCGACCGTGCGTCCGCTGCGGAGTCACGGTCGCCGCCATGGGCGCACGGTCGCCGCGCCTCAGGCCGCGTCCATCGACCTCCCGGTCTCGACGAAGGTCTTGAGCCCGGACAGCGACCACGGCCAGCCACCGCCGCCGCCCTCGGGGTCGCCGCCGCCGTTGAGCTCCTCGGCCTGGTCGGGCGCGGCGCTCACGTCGTGGGTGAGGACGACCTTGGTCTGGCCGTTGGGGTACTCGGTGAGCTCCCAGGTGAGGCGGGTGGCCGGCGCTCCCGGCCGCCACGTGGGGCTCCAGGACAGCACGAGGAGGCGGGGCGGGTCGATGTCGACGACCTCGCCCTCGACGGCCACCGGTCCCATGCCGAAGGCGACCATGTCCGGGGTGGAGAGGTTGCGGTAGGCGCCGCCGGGGCGGGGGTCCATCTCGACGTCGCCGCCGTAGCCCCACTGGTTCGTGCCCTCGGAGGTGGTGATGGCGTCCCAGACCCGCTGGGCCGGAGCGTTGATGTAGATCGTGTGGATGACGGCTGTGCTCATGACGGGTCCTTGTCCTCGAGTCGTTCCTTGAGATCGATGAGGGCGTCAGCGGTGCGCGCCCTGTCGGTGTACTTGCCGATCCAGCGGCGGTGGATCTGCTGGACCGGGACCGGGTTGAGGTAGTGCTCCTTGACCCGGCCGACCTTGCGGGTGGTCACCAGTCCTGCCGCCTCGAGGAGGCGCAGGTGCTTGGCGACGCCGAAGCGCGTCATCTCGACATGCTCGGCGACGACGACCTCGAGCTCCCCGAGCGCACGCCCGTCGCGCTCGAAGAGGGCGTCCAGGAGCAGCCGACGGATCGGGTCCGCCAGTGCCTTGAACACGAGGTCCTCGTCCACACGGCGAGCATAGGTGACTGAACGGTCACCTATCAAGGCCCATCGTCGCACTGTGCGCCCGCCGGTCCACCGTGCGCGCGGTCTACCGGCAGCACGGTGGGACCAGGAGGCGCATAGTGCGGAGGGGCCGGGGGCGGACACCGCTCGCTCCGACCGTGCGCCGCCGGTCCACCGTGCGCCCGGTCTGCCGGCAGCACGGTGGGACCAGGAGGCGCACGGTGCGGAGGGGGCCGGTCAGCCGGCCCGCGCGCCGAGGACCTCTGCCGCGTACCGGTCGAGCAGTGCGGCCACCTGCTCGGGGTGGCTGAGGACGGCGAGGTGCCCGCCGTCGACGTCGTCGGCGACGATCCCGAGGCGCTCGCGGGCGAGGCGGTGCTGGAAGTCGCGGGGGAAGAGACGGTCGTCGCGGCCGGCGATGACGCGGGTGGGGACGTCGGGCCACCGGGTGAGCGGCCACGGGTCGGCGAACGGTCGGCCGGACTGCTCGCTGTCCCGCTCGCCCTCCTCCGCGAAGAGCGTCGGCGGGACGTCGTGGCCGTAGAGCACCGCCTCGTCCTCGAGGTCCGCCTCGCTGAGACCGATGCCCCGCGCGTGCTCGACCATCGCCTCGTGCTGCCCCGTCACCCGCCACCAGTCCCCGCCGGTCTCACCCGGCGTGGGGACCATCGCGTTGTGCAGGACGAGGAGACGGACCGGGAGGCGCTCGCAGACGAGCGGCGCGGTGAGCGCGCCCATCGACAGCGCGACGACGGCGAGGTCCTCCGCCCCGGCCGGCAACGCACGGACGACGGCGTCGACGTACTCACCCAGCCCGGCGTCGTCATCGCCGGCGGGGAGGTCGACGGGGACGGCGCGGTGTCCTCGGCCCTCGAGCTCGCGGGCGACGAGGTGCCAGACCCAGCCGGAACCGCCGGCGCCGGGAAGCAGCATGAAGGTGGCCATGGAGGAACAGACCTGAGCGCGCCGCGAAACTCACCGCCACTCGCCGTCGTCCTCTGCGCGAGTACGCACCGACGGTCACCGCGGAGCCCCTCCGGAGGCCGCTGAGTGACCGTATGTGCGTACTTGCGGTGGGAAGGTCAGGCGCGCAGGGCGGGCAGCAGCGCGCGCTCGGCGAGCTCGAGGAAGGGCGCCTGCTCCTGGCCGACGTGGTGGAGGTACACCTCGTCGAAGCCGAGCGCCTCGTACTCGCGCAGCTGTTCCACCAGCCCGGCCACGGAGTCGGTGACGACGACGGCGCCGGCGACGACGTCGTCGGGCACGTACCGGCCCATCTTGTCGAAGTCCTCGGGCGTGGCGGTGTCGTGGGCGATCGGCTCGGGGAAGGTGTTGTTCTGCCACTGGTCGCGGGCGATGTCGCGCGCCTCGCTCAGCGTCGGGGCGATCGAGACGTGCACCTGGAGGGCCAGCGTGCCGTTTCCGCCGGCCTCCCGATAGGCGCCGACGATCTCGCGCATCGACCCGATCTCGGTGTTGATCGTGATGAGGCCGTCGGCCCAGCGGGCGGCGCGCGCGGCGGTGCCGGGGGACAGGGCCGGGCCCTTGAGCGCCGGCGCCTGCTGCGGCAGGTCGTAGAGGCGGGCGCGCTCCACGGTCACGTGCCGGCCCCGGAAGGTGAGCTCCTCACCGGCGTGGAGACGGCGGATCACCTCGACGCACTCCTCGAGCCGCTCCTGGCGCAGGTCCTTGCCGATCCACTTGGCGCCCGTGATGTGCTCGTTCATGTTCTGCCCGCTGCCCAGCGCCACCCAGAAACGGCCGGGGAACATCTCGGCGAGCGTGGCCGAGGCCTGCGCGACGATCGCCGGGTGGTAGCGCTGGCCCGGGGCGTTGACCGTTCCCAGGCGCAGGGTCGTCGTCGCGAGGGCGGCGCCGAGCCACGACCAGGTGAAGCCGGAGTGGCCCTGCCGCGCGGACCACGGGGCGAAGTGGTCGGAGCACATCGCCATGTCGAAGCCGGCCCGTTCGGCCTGCTGGACGTCGCGGAGGAGCTGGGAGGGGGCGATCTGCTCGTGCGAGGCGTGGAATCCGTAGCGAGGCATGCGTCCTTGTCTAACGTGCGCCGCGTCCTCCGGCACCCGGAGCCTTGCCCCTCGTGGCCGCCCCCGGGAATACTCGCCCGGGTGATCCGCCGCCTCGCACCCGTCTGTGGCCTCGCGCTGCTCCTCACCGCCTGCTCGGGCCCCGAGGACGACGGCCTCGACGACGCCGCCTCCGCCCTCGCCTCCGCACTGGCCGGGCAGAGCCTCGACGGCGTGACCCTCACCGACCCGGCGGCCGCCGGGTCCTTCGCCGAGCTCGTCGAGCCGCTCACCGAGTACGAGGTCACGGTGGACGCGCAGGAGGTGACGCGCGCGGAGGACGGCGGCGCCGCGAGCGTCGAGCTCGCGTGGTCGTGGACGATCGAGGACCACGAGTGGGCCTACACGACGACGGCGGAGCTCGTCGAGCAGGAGGACGACGGCGGCTGGGCGGTCACCTGGCAGCCCGACGTCCTGGCCCCCGGCCTCACCGAGGGGGCACGTCTCGAGGTCAGCCGCACCCTGCCCGAGCGCGCCGACGTCCTCGGCGCGGACGGCGAGGTCATCGTCACCGAGCGTCCCGTCGGCCGCTACGGCCTGGACAAGACACTCGTCGAGGCCGAGGAGGTGGGGGAGCGCGCCGAGGAGGTGGCCGAGGCGCTCGGCATCGACCCCGCCGCCTTCCGCGAGCGCGCCGAGGCGATGGGCCCGCGGGCCTTCGTCGAGGCGATCGTCCTGCGCCCGGAGGACGCCGAGGACGTCGGCGAGGACTTCGCCGACATCCCCGGCGCCCGCGTCGTCGAGGACGCCATCCCGCTGGCCCCCACCCGGGAGTTCGCCCGCGAGCTCCTCGGGAGGGTCGGGCCGGCGACGGCGGAGGTCGTCGAGGCCTCCGAGGGCCGGGTCCGGGCCGGGGACGAGGTGGGCCTGTCCGGGCTCCAGGCCGCCTTCGAGGATCAGCTGCGCGGCACGCCGGACATCGCGGTGGCCGCCGTCGACGCCGCTGACACGCGCCGCACCCTCTTCGAGGGGGAGGGCACGGAGCCGGAGGACCTGCGCCTCACCCTGGACGTCGGCGTCCAGCAGACCGCCGAGGAGGTCCTCTACTCCAGCGAGGACACCGAGGGCTCCGCGAGCGCGATCGTCGCGCTGCGTCCCTCCACCGGCGAGGTGCTCGCCGCCGCGAACGGGCCCGGCAACGAGGGCCTCAACGCCGCGACCGCCGGCCAGTACGCGCCCGGCTCCACCTTCAAGGTCGTCACCTCCCTCGCCCTGCTGCGCGCCGGCCTCGCGCCCGACGACGCCGTCACCTGCTCCGAGACCCTCACCGTCGACGGCCGCGAGTTCACCAACTACGACGACTACCCGGCCTCCGCGCTCGGCGAGGTGCCCTTCCGCACCGCCCTCGCGCACTCGTGCAACACCGCCCTCATGGACCAGCGCGACCTCCTCGAGGACGGCGACCTCGCCGCGGCCGCCGAGGCGCTGGGCATCGGGGTCGAGCGCGAGCTCGGGTTCCCCGCCTACCTCGGCCAGGTCCCCGAGCCGGAGAGCGAGACGGAGCGGGCTGCCTCCCTCATCGGGCAGGGCCGCGTCCTCGCCAGCCCCCTGGCGATGGCGACGGTCGCCGCGTCGGTGCAGGCCGGCCACGCCGTCCTCCCGCAGCTCGTGGCCGACGCCGCTCCGGAGTCCGCCGAGCCCGCCCAGCCGCTCACCGAGGAGGAGGCCGAGCAGCTGCGCGAGCTCATGCGCGGCGTCGTCACCGAGGGGTCCGGCATCGCCCTCGACGACGTCCCCGGCGAGCCCGTCCTCGCGAAGACCGGCACCGCGGAGTACGGCAACCCCGACGACGACGGCGCGCACGAGACGCACACCTGGATGATCGCCGCCCAGGGCGACCTCGCCGTCGCCGTCCTCGTCGAGACCGGCGTCTCCGGCGCGCAGACCGCCGGCCCGATCCTCGAGGAGCTCCTCACCGCCCTCGCGGACTGAGGGTCACACGCGCGAGCGCTCCTCCAGCGCGGCCGCGAGGTTCTCGCCGGAGTACCCGGCGTGGCGGAGGACGTGGAGGAGCAGCCGCGCCTTGCGCCCCGAGAGCTCACCGGCCATGAGCACCCCCGCCTCGATGAGCTGCGCCTCGGAGCCGATGTACCCGTACGTCGCCCGGCCCGTGCCCCCGCGGGAGGTGCGGGAGGAGACCACGACGACGACGCCGTCGGCCACCGCCGTCGCGAGCACCTCGGAGGTGGCCGCCGAGACGTGCCCGAGCCCGCTGCCGTCCACGACGAGGGCGCGGAAGCCCGCGGTGAGGAGGGCGCGGACGACGCGGCCGTCGTCGGCGAGGGGCGCCTCGACGAGGGCGACGTCCACCGGCCCTGCCTCCGGCGGGGGCAGCGGGGCGGGCCGTCGGGCGGCCGGTGAGGCGAAGCGGGCATGGCGCTCCTGGACCCTGCCCACGGGGCCGAAGCCCGGTGAGACGAAGGTGTCGAGCGCCGTCGAGCTCTCCTTCGTCACCCGCGCGGCGAGGTGGATCTCGTCGTTGAGGACGACGAGCACGCCCCGCTCACGTGCCTCGGCGGCCAGCGCGACCCGGGCGGCGGCGAGGAGGTTGGCCGGCGCGTCGGTGCCGGTGAGGTCGGCCTGGCGCATCGCGCCGGTGACGACGAGCGGCTCGGGCCGGTCCCACAGGAGGTCGAGGAGGTAAGCCGTCTCCTCGAGGGTGTCGGTGCCGTGGGTGACGACGACGCCGCGCGCGCCTTCGTCCACCTGTGCGCGCGCCCAGGTGAGGGCCTCGAGGACGTCGGCGACCTCGACGGAGGCGGAGGGCTTGGTGCACACGGACGTCACGAGGACGGCGGCGAGGTTGGCGAGCTCCGGGACGCCACGGACGAGGTCGACGGCGTCGAGGCGAGGCTGGGCGGCGGCCCCGGGTGCGGGGGCGGTCATCGCGATGGTCCCGCCCATCGCGGCCACGGCAAGGATCGGCTGCATCCCGCCAGGATGCCACCCGCGGGACCTTGGACCCGTGACGCCGCCCGCCCCACTGCCCGACACTGGACATATGACACGAACCTCACGCGTGGCCGCCGCTGCCGCCACCCTGCTGCTCGCCCTGACCGCCTGCTCCGACGCCGCGGAGGACACCGCGCCCGCGCCCGAGCCCGCGCCGCTCCTCGCGGAGCACGGGCTCGACGGCATGAGCGGCCGGGAGATCGTCGACCACCTCGACCGGCTCGGCGGCGCCGAGCGGCCCGCGGACCTCATGGCCTCCGTCCGCCCCGAGGAGCTCATCGTGTCCGACGGCACCGAGGAGCTCGCCGTCGCGCTACCCGAGGACGAGTTCTACCTGTCCGTCGCGCCTTACGTGGACAGCAGCCACGAGTGCTTCTTCCACTCCTTGACGACGTGCCAGGGCGAGCTCACCGAGGCGGACATCGAGGTCACCTTCACGACGACGGACGGCGAGGTGCTGCTGGAGGAGACGACGACGACGTTCGCCAACGGCTTCGCCGGGTTCTGGCTCCCGCGCGACGTCGAGGGGGTCCTCGAGGTCACCCATGACGGCCGCACCGGGCAGGTCTCCGTCGCCACCGGCGCCGAGGACCCCACCTGCCTCACCACGCTGCAGCTCGTCTGACTCCGCTCGCCGGGCGCCCGGCACCGTCCTAGCGTGAGCGCATGAGCGATCAGCCCAGCGACACCATCAAGGACCCCGAGGACTGGACCACCGGCGAGGAGCCGGCCACCGGTGCCCAGCTCAGCTACCTCAGCACCCTGGCCCGCGAGGCCGGGCGCGAGGTGCCCGAGAACCTCACCAAGGCACAGGCGTCCAGCCTCATCGACGAGCTGCAGCAGGGCAGCGAGCGCGTCAGCGGGGACTGACGGGCTCCGGCTCCGGCGCCGCGTCCAGCCCGCCGAGCACCCAGCGCAGGCTGCGCGTGGCCGCGTGCCCCGCGGCGGCCCCGAGGGTCGCGTCGCGGCGCGGGTGGTCGGGCAGGCGCAGCGGCTCGCGCGCCCAGCGCGGCAGGGTCGCGACCGCGGCCCGCCCGATGAGGGCGTAGCCGGCCCGCGCCGGGCCGGTGACCGGGGGGCGGTGGAGGAGGAACTGCGCCGCCTCCAGCGCCTCGGGCCTCGAGCGCAGCTCGGGGCGGTAGCGCTCGAGGCCGGCGCGGAGCTCGGCGTGCGTCGTCGGCACCGCCTCCCCGCCCAGCCGCCGCGCCACGCCCGCCGCCTGCGCGACGTAGGTGTCGGTCTCCGCCGCCGTCAGCGGACGGGTGCCGAAGCGCTGGTGGGCGGTGAGGAAGCTGTCGACCTCGGCGATGTGCACCCACGTGATGAGGTGGGGGTCGTCGGCCCGGTAGGGGACGCCGTCCGTCGTCGTGCCGGAGATGTGCCGGTGGACGGCACGGACGATCGCGATCGCCCGCTCCGCGTCCTCCACCTTCGCGTAGGTGGTCTCCGCGATGAAGGTGCTCGTGCGGGCCAGCCGCCCCCACGGGTCATTCCGGTAGTCGGAGTGCTGGGCGACGGCGGCCATGGCCAGCGGGTGCAGCGACTGCAGGAGCAGGGCGCGCAGGCCGCCGACGTACATCGACGCGTCACCGTGGACCCGCTGGACGGGGTCCTCCGGGCCGAACCACCGCTCGCCGGGCTCACCGTGGATCCGGTGGCGCGCGTCGTGCGCGTCAGGTCCCGCGACTCGGGCCAGCAGGAGGTCGGAAAGCCGCCTGCGGGCGGCGTGTACGGGCGTCACCTCTTCAGTCTGCGTGATTCCCGACGGCGGTGCGCACCGGGCGGTACGGGCTCAGGTGCTCGCGGTGGCGCCTGCGCCGGTCCCGGTCTCGCGGATCTGGACGACCTCACCGAGGCGGGTGACGTCGAGGAGGAAACGGACGAGGTCGGGCGGGTCGACGAAGACGGCGGTGTGGTGCCCGACCGCGAGGCGGGCGAGGCTCGTCAGCGCGAGGGAGTCCATGAAGGTGACGGAGCTGGTGTCGACCTCCACCGGGAGGTCTCCCGTCCGGGCCTCGGTCACCGCGTGCTCGAGGGCCTGCTCCATGAGGGCGTCGACCTCGCCGCCCAGCTCAAGGCGGACCAGGCCGTCGCTGCGCCGCAGGCGCACCCAACCCTGGCTGCTCACCGGTCCTGTTCGCTCCATGACGTCCCCCACGCCGTGATCGTGGGCTGATCATGGCACGGCGCGGCCCGCACCGGAACGATTTGCCACTCGGTTGTCAGGTGGGCCGGTCACCGCCGAGGAGGGCGAGCGCCTGGGCGAGGGTCTCCCACGGGGCGCCGAGGGAGGCGACGCGAGCGTGCAGCTCGCGTGCCGCGGCTGCCGCCGCCCGCTCATCGTCGGAGGTGAGGAGGTCGGCGTAGCGCGGGTCGAGAAGGTGGTGGTTGCCGGCGGCGTGTGCGGCGAGGAGGTCGAGGACCACCGCGAGGTCGCGGGACTGCTCCTCGGGCCGCTCCCGTTGCGAGGCCGCGACGTAGTTGAAGACGCCCGCCCACAGGCGGGCCTTGCCGCCCACGTGCCGGCGGTCGAGGACGGTGCCCAGCGGCACGCGGGGCTCCTGGCCGTCCGGGCCCTGCTTCTGGAAGTCGACGACCTCGTGGGCCAGGCGCAGGAAGTTGTCGTCGGTGAGCGAGGCGCCGACGACGAGCAGGTGCCGGGTGAGCATGAGCGCCTGGACGACCGAGCCGAGCGGCCGGGACCGGGAGTCGTAGCGGACGAAGTCGCTGCGGGTGAGGACGATCCCACCGGGGTCGCTGACGTCCCCGTGCATCTTGAGGACCCACGGGCTGCCGCTCACCGGCTGTCCGTAGGGCAGGGCGGGCACGGCGTCGGTGCCCTCGACGTCACGGGCGGCGCTCTCGTAGAGGGCGTCGTAGTTGGTCGTGACGATCTCCCGGCATCCCAGCGCGGCGAGCAGGCTGTGGGTGATGGCGTAGCGGTCGACGCTGGAGGTCTCCCGGGCGACGGCGGCACCGAAGTCCGCACCGAGCTCGCGACGCAGCAGCTCCGCCCGGTCGAGAGGGGAGGGGACGTCGTCGAGGTCGACGCCGGACTGCTCGGCGATGGTCGCGATGAGCGCCTCCCACGAGGGCAGGCCCGCCGCCATGCTCACGCCGGCGCCGACGAAGAGCGCGAGCTCCCCGCGGCGCGCGCGCTCGGCAAGGGCGCGGACAGCGTCGGCCGCCTCCGGCGAGACGTCCGGCTCCAGCCCGCGGGTGAGGCGCGCGGCCTGGAAGGCGGTGTAGTCCGACGCCGTGGCGGCGACGATGACGACGTCGAGGTCGTGCCCGGCGACGGCGTCCTGGCAGGCGGCGAGCTGGGCGTCGACGACGGCGCCCGTGACGTCCGCGAAGCCCCCTCCGCCCGTACCGAGCGTCGGCAGCGCGACGAGCAGCTTCGCCCGGCCGGCACCAGGGGCCAGCCCGGCAGCGGTGACGTCCCCCAGCGCCCGGTGCAGCCGTCCCATGACGGCACGCAGCTCGCTGCTCGTGTCACCCTCCCCGCGCACGACGTCGACGAACCACGCCGGCTGACGGAGCCCGCGTGAGCGGCCGCGACCGACGCCGCGCTCGGCCCAGCCCTCCGGCTCGAGCCCGGCGACCTCCTCCGCGCCCACGCCCAGCGCCGCGTGCCAGTGCTCCTCGACGACGAAGGCCCGGTCGGTGGGCACGACGACCGCGTCGCAGTCCAGGTGCCCGATCCGGCCCCGGACGACGAAGACGTGCCCCATGCGCCGACGCTACCCGGCGCGGCCCTGACGCGCTCATGCACAACTGGTGGACAAGGCTGTGGACAATGGTGGCCGCCGCGCGTCGGGCACCCGCCGCGCCTACCGTGGGCCGCACCTACCAGTCCTCGGGAGAACCCATGTCAGGTACCCAGTCCGACCACCCCCTCGCCGTCGTCACCGGCGCCTCGAGCGGGATCGGCCGCGAGGTCGCCATCCTGCTGGCCGAGCAGGGCTACGACCTTGTCATCTGCGCCGACGACGCCGAGATCCACACGGTCCTGCCCGAGTCGCCGGGGCTCACCGTCGAGCCGGTCCAGGCGGACCTGTCCACCTACGACGGCGTGGAGGACCTCCTCGACGCCGTGGGGGACCGTGGCGTCGACGCGCTCGTCCTCAACGCGGGCGTCGCCGTCGGTGGGGAGTTCGTCGAGACGTCCCTCGACGACGACCTCGCCCTCATCGGACTCAACATCAGCGCCAACGTCCATCTCGCCAAGCGCCTCCTTCCCCGGATGGTCGCCGCCGGACGCGGGCGCGTCCTGCTCACCGGCTCGGTGACGAGCATGATGCCGGGGCCCTACTACGCCACCTACAGCGCCTCCAAGGCCTTCCTCCTCAACTTCGCGCAGTCGGTGAGGTATGAGCTCAAGGACACCGGCGTCACCCTCACGACGATGATGCCCGGCCCCACTGACACCGAGTTCTTCGAGCGGGCCGGCATGGAGGACACCCGGGTGGGACGGAGCGACAGCAAGGACGACCCCGTCGAGGTCGCCCGCGACGGGATCGCCGCGATGCTCGAGGGCAAGGACGACGCCGTCGTCGGCGCCACGGTGCGCAACACGCTCATGTCCCGCGCCACCAAGCCGCTGCCCGAGCGGACCAAGGCGGCCACCCAGGCCCGGCTCACCAAGCCGCTGGACGACGGCGAGTGAGCCCCGGGCGGGCGGGGGCACCGCCGTCGTCCTAGCGTGGGCAGATGCGAGTCATCGGAGTCACCACGCCTGGCGGACCTGAGCAGCTGGAGGTCCTCGACCGGCCCCTACCCCAGCCCGGGCCCGGCGAGCTGCGCATCGCCGTCGTCGCGGCCGCCGTCAACCCCACCGACACCGTGCTGCGCGAGCGGGGCGGACCCGACGGCCTCGAGCCGCCGTGGGTGCCCGGCATGGACGCGGCAGGCGTCGTGGACGCCGTCGGGGAGGGGGTCGAGCTGTCGCCGGGGGACCGCGTCGTCGCGATCATCGATCCGCGCACCCCGCGCGGCGGTGCCTACGCCGAGCTCGTCGTCGTCCCCGCCAGCGGCGTCGCCCGCCTGCCCGACGACGTCGACCTCGTCGCGGCGTCCTCCCTCCCGCTCAATGCGCTCACCGCACGCCACGCCCTCCGGCGCATGCGGGTCCCGCTGGCCGGCACGATCGCGGTGACCGGCGCCGCGGGTGCGGTCGGCGGGTACGCGATCGAGCTGGCCAAGCATGCGGGCCTGCGGGTCGTCGCGGACGCCAAGGAGGAGGACCGGGCGCTCGTCGAGTCCTTCGGCGCCGACCTCGTCCTGCCGCGCGGGGAAGGATTCCCGCAGGCGGTGCTCGAGCACGAGCCCGGTGGCGTGGACGCGCTGCTCGACGCCGCCGTCATGGGTGCCGCGGTGCTGACCGCCGTGCGTGACGGCGGGGTCGTCGCCTGCGTGCGTCCCTTCGACGGCGAGCCCGAGCGCGGCATCGACGTCTACACCGTCACCCCGGCCGACTACGTGCACGACGCCGAGGGGCTGGCCGAGCTCGTCGACCTCGCCACCCACGAGGTGCTGTCGCTGCGCGTCGCCCGGACCTTCCCGGCCGAGGAGGCCGCCGAGGCGCACCGCCAGCTCGAGGCGGGCGGCACGCGCGGGCGGCTGGTGCTGACCTTCTGACGGGCGGGCACGTCGCGCGGGACGTCGGTGCCGGCTGGCACGATGACGCCATGACCCACCCCGTGAGGATCGCCGTCCAGCTCCAGCCCCAGCACGCTGACTACAGCCAGATCCGCGACGCCCTGCGGCGCGCGGAGGACGCCGGCGCGGACGTCGTCTTCACCTGGGACCACTTCTTCCCGCTCACGGGGGAGCCGGACGGCAAGCACTTCGAGTGCTGGACGATGCTCGGGGCGTGGGCCGAGCAGACGAGCCGGGTGGAGATCGGTGCGCTCGTCACGTGCAACAGCTACCGCAACCCTGAGCTGCTCGCCGACATGGCCCGCACGGTCGACCACATCAGCGGCGGTCGGCTCATCCTCGGCATCGGGGCGGGCTGGTTCGAGCGCGACTACGACGAGTACGGCTACGAGTTCGGCACCCCCGGGACACGGCTGGCCGACCTGTCCCAGGCGCTGCCCCGGATCAAGGAGCGCTGGACCCGGCTCAACCCGCCGCCCACCCGCGACATCCCGGTCCTCGTGGGCGGGGGAGGGGAGCGCAAGACGCTGCGCTACACCGCCGAGCACGCCGACATCTGGCACAGCTTCGCCGACCTGGAGACGCTGCGGCACAAGAGCGCCGTCCTCGACCAGCACTGCGCGGACATCGGCCGCGACCCCGGCGAGATCGAGCGCTCGGTGGGCGTCAGGGGCGACCCGCGCGACAGCGGCGAGGCGCTCGTCGAGGCCGGCGCCACCCTCTTCACCGTCTCGGCGAGCGGCCCCGACTACGACCTCTCCTCGCTGAGCGAGTGGGTGGCCTGGCGCGATGCCCGCTGACGCCCGCACCGCCGTTGCGGCCCGTAGCGGGCGCGGCCAGCCGGTGCCCCAGTTCGTCCGTGGCTTCCTCATGGGCGCCGCGGACATCGTCCCCGGCGTCTCCGGAGGGACCATCGCGCTGGTCCTGGGCATCTACGAGCACCTCGTCCACGCGATCTCCACGGCCGCCTCCGCGCTCGGCGCGCTCGTGCGAGGAGACCTGCGCGAGACCGGTCGCCGGCTCGCGGCCGTCCCGTGGGTCTGGGTCCTGTCCCTGCTCGCCGGCATCGGGGCGGCAGTCGTCCTGCTCTCCGGTCCGCTCGAGCAGCTCCTCGCCGAGCGGCCGCAGGAGATGGCCGGCCTCTTCTTCGGGCTGATCCTCGGGGCGGTCGTCGTGTCGTGGCGGCTGGTCAAGCAGCCGCGGCCCTGGCTCGGTGTGGTCACTGGAGCAGCGGCCCTCGCCTTCTTCCTCTTCCTCGGGCTGCAGGACACCACCCATGCCGCCGGCTCCGAGACCGTGACGAGGCCGGTGTGGGTGTTCTTCCTCGCCGGTGCCGTCGCGATCTGCGCGATGATCCTGCCCGGCATCAGCGGCTCGTTCATCCTCGTGCTGCTCGGGATGTACACCGAGGTGCTGGGGGCGGTGAACGAGCGGCAGCTCGGCGTCCTCCTCGTCTTCCTGCTCGGCTGCGGCCTCGGGCTGGCTGCCTTCTCCTCGCTGCTCACCTGGCTCCTCGACCGGCACCACGACCTCGTGCTCGCCGCGCTCATCGGCCTCATGCTCGGCTCCCTGCGCATCCTGTGGCCCTGGCCGCACGGCCTGGAGAGCACGTCGCTCGGCGCGCCGTCCGGTCCGGTGCTCGTCCCGGTGCTGCTCGCGCTGGGCGGGTTCGCCGTCGTCGTCGGCGTCGACCTGCTCGGACGGCGGGTGTCGAGCCGGCGGGAGGGCGCGACGCCGTAGCGGCGAGCGGTTGCCGACCCCGCCGTCAGCCCGGACCGTTGGGGGATGACGACACGCGACGAGCTGCAGGTGATCGCACGGGACCAGTTCGGCTGGGACGACCTGCGCGGCGGGCAGCTCGAGGCGATCGAGGGTGTCGTCGCCGGGCGTGACGTCCTCGCGATCATGCCCACGGGCTACGGCAAGTCCGCCATCTACCAGGTGACGGGCGTCGTCCTGCCGGGGGCGACCATCGTCGTCTCCCCGCTCATCGCCCTCCAGGGCGACCAGATCGCCGGCATCACCGACGCGCCCGAGGCACCCGACGCCGTCGCCCTCAACTCCGCGTTGCCGGCCGCGGAGCGCAAGGAGGCGTGGCGGGCCGTGACGGCGGGGGCGGCGGAGTACTTCTTCCTGTCCCCGGAGCAGCTGGCCAAGGACGACGTCGTCGAGCGGCTGGCGCAGGTCGAGCCCTCGCTCGTCGTCGTCGACGAGGCGCACTGCGTCTCCGCCTGGGGCCACGACTTCCGCCCCGACTACCTGCGCCTGGGGCACGCGATCGACCGGCTTGGCCGCCCGCCCGTCGTCGCCCTCACGGCGACGGCGGCGCCTCCCGTCCGCGACGACATCGCCCGGCGCCTGGGCCTGCGCGACCCGCTGCTCATCACCCGCGGCTTCGACCGGCCCAACCTCGAGCTGCGGGTGGTGCGGCACGTCGACGCCGGACGCAAGCGCCGGGCGCTGCTCGAGGACGCCGCTACGCTGCCGGGTCCGGGCCTCGTGTACGCCGGGCGCCGCAAGGACACCGAGGACCTCGCTGCCGAGCTCAGCGAGCGCGGGCTGCGCGCCGCCGCCTACCACGCGGGGCTGCGCGCCCAGGTGCGCGAGCAGGTCCACGAGGACTTCTCCGCGGGCCGGCTCGACGTCGTCGTCGCGACATCCGCCTTCGGCATGGGCATCGACAAGGCCGACGTCCGCTTCGTCCTGCACGCCGACCCGCCCGGTTCCCTCGACAGCTACTACCAGGAGGTCGGCCGCGCCGGCCGCGACGGCGACCCCGCGCTGGCGGTGCTCCACTACCGCCCCGAGGACCTCGGGCTACGGTCATTCTTCGCGACGGCGAGCGTCCGCGAGGAGGACCTGCGCGCGGTACTCGGTGCGGTCCGCCGTGCCGACCGGCCGCTGGGCGCGACAGCGCTGCGCAACGCGCTGGAGCTGCCGCCCCGGCGGGTGACCGCCGCCGTCAACCTCCTCCAGGAGGTCGGCGCCGTCCGCCAGACGCGGCGCGGGATCGTCGCGCGCGGCAAGCAGCGCGCGGGGGAGGTCGTCGCCCTCGCCGAGGAGCAGACCGAGTCCCGCCAGCGGGTCGAGCGCTCCCGCGTGGAGATGATGCGCGGCTACGCCGAGACCCTGTCCTGCCGCCGCGAGTTCCTCCTCGGCTACTTCGGCGAGGACTACCCCGGCCCCTGCGAGAACTGCGACACCTGCGCGGCCGGTACCGCCCAGGAGCGCGCCGCCGAGGACGCGGCCGCCGCGGGCGACGGACCGGGCATGCAGGACGAGGTGGTCCACGAGCAGTGGGGTCGCGGCACGGTGATGAACACGGAGGACGACCGGCTCACCGTGTTCTTCCCCGACGAGGGGTACAAGACCCTGTCCAAGCAGGTGGTGGAGGAGCAGGGGCTGCTGCGCACCGCAGCCGACTGACGCTGCCGACGGTTCGCCGTTCTCCCGCCCGCGCCCGTGCTTGACTAAACGGACGACGACGTGAGGAGGTCCTGGTGAGTGCGCGCGTACTCCTGGCCGCAGCGGTGGCGCTGCTCCTCCTCGGCGGGTGCGCGGAGCGACCGGCACCGCAGGGCGGTGAGGACGACTGGGCGGACCCGGTCGACCTCGTCGGACTGTGGCGGGTCAGCGGTGCGGGAGAGGCCCGCGACACGTGGCTGCGGCTCGACGGGGCGGGCTCGTCCTGTGGCGCGGGCCGACGGTGCTGTCGGGCAGCTGGACCGCTGACGGACGGACGATCCTCGCCGCGGTGGACGGTTTCAGCGGCCAGCCGGTCGACGACATCTCGCCGGACTGGCTCGTCGGCGCCCACGGCTACCGGGTCTCCGAGGACGGCTGGCAGCTCGAGGACGACGACGGCGCGGTGGTGGCCACCCTCGCGGTCGACGGCGCTCCCGAGCCTGTCGCCACCGTGGCCGAGTGGTACGCGCAGCCGCCGGAGGTCACGGACGACGTGCGGGCAGCGCTGGCCGTCCCGGAGCTCCCGGACGGCGCCCGGGCGGCGAGCGCCGACCACCTCCTCGGCAGGTGGGTGCCGGCCGGTCCGGCGGTCGAGACTGAGCCATACGTCGTCTTCGAGGACGACGGGACCTGGGGCGGCAGCGACGGCTGCAACGGGCAGGGCGGCCGGTGGACCGTCTCGGAGGGGCGGCTGCTCGCGCTGTCCGGACCGATGACCCTCATCGGCTGCCCCGGAGCGCCCGTGGGCGCCTGGGTCGGTGGTGCCTCCCACGCCGTCGTCGACGGTGCCGAGCTCGTGCTCCTCGGCTCGGACGGTGCCGAGCTCGGCCGCCTCGTGCGCGGGTGACCCCCGAGCATGGCGTGCTGCGCCGTCGTAGCCTCCCCGGATGGACCCAGTAGCGGCACTCAAGCGCGTGGCCTACCTCATGGAGCGCGAGCGCGCGGAAGCCCGGCGTGCCACCGCGTTCCGTAAGGCGGCGCGGCGCCTGGAGGACCTCGACCCGCAGGAGCTGGAGCGGCGCCTCGCCACCGGGACGCTCACCGAGCTGCCCGACGTGGGGCAGCGGACGGCCGGCGTCGCGATGGAGGCCGCGCGCGGGCAGGTGCCCGACTACCTCACGGCGCTGGAGGAGCGGGCGGGTACGCCACTCGCCGAGGGCGGGGAGGAGGTCCGCGGCTGGCTGCGCGGGGACCTGCACTCCCACTCCGAGTGGTCCGACGGCGGCACCCCGATCATCGACATGGCCCGGGCCGCCGTCGAGCTCGGGCACGACTACCTCGCGCTCACCGACCACTCCCCGCGGCTCACGGTCGCGCGCGGGCTGTCGCCCGAGCGGCTGCGTGAGCAGCTCGACGTCGTCGACGCGCTCAATGCCGAGCTCGCGCCCTTCCGGATCCTCACCGGCATCGAGGTCGACATCCTCGACGACGGCGAGCTCGACCAGGAGCCGGAGCTGCTCGCCCGCCTCGACGTCGTCGTCGCCAGCGTCCACTCCAAGCTCCGGATGGACAGCCGCGCGATGACCCGGCGGATGGTCGCCGCCGTCGAGCACCCGCTCGTCGACGTCCTGGGGCACTGCACCGGGCGACTCGTCACCGGCGGTCGCGGCACCCGGCCGGAGTCGGAGTTCGACGCGGAGGCGGTCTTCGGTGCGTGCCGGGACAACGACGTCGCCGTCGAGCTCAACTCACGCCCGGAGCGGCTCGACCCGCCCATGCGGCTCCTCGAGCTCGTCGTCGACCTCGGCTGCCTGGTGGCGATCGACACCGACGCCCACGCGCCGGGTCAGCTGGAGTTCCTCGACCACGGCTGCGCGCGCGCCGCCGAGGCGCAGGTCCCGCGCGACCGCATCGTCAACGCGCTGCCCCTCGACGATCTCCTCACCTGGACCAACCGGTAGGCACCCGCCGCCCCTCACCCCCACCCTCTCCCGCCGAGCGCTGACTTCTTCCCGGACCTGTGGACGGAGCCGCTGCCCACAGGTGCCGGCTCAGCGGGGACGCGGTTCGTGGACGTCCGGGCGCAGGCGCTCGGGGATGCGGTCGCGCTCGAAGGTGATGGACGACTGGCCGTGAGGGGTGGGGCGGCCGTCCTCACCGAGGTTGACGAAGACGATCGAGTCGATCGTGAGGATGCTGTGGCGGGTGAAGAGGTTGCGCACCTCGGCCCGCATCGTCAGCGAGGTCCGCCCGAAGCGGGTGGCCCGCAGGCCCATCTCGACGATGTCACCCTGCGTGGCCGAGCTGAGGAAGTTGATCTCCGACATGTACTTCGTGACCACGCGCTCGTTGCCGAGCTGGATCATCGCGTAGATCGCGGCCTCCTCGTCGATCCACCGCAGCAGGCTGCCACCGAAGAGGGTGCCGTTGGCGTTGAGGTCCTCGGGCCGGATCCACTTGCGGGTGTGGAAGTTGATGTCGTCGGAGTGCATGAGTCCAGGTTAGGTCCGCAAACCGGCCTAAACCCGGCGGGGGCGGCGTGCGACCCGCCACGGCGCACGGCGCCCCGACTATCGTGGCGGGTGATGATCACCCGACGCGACGCTGCCCAACGCCTGGACATCCCCGTGGAGATGGCCACCCGGCACGGCCTGCCCCCGAAGCTCACCGCCGGTCAGCTGCGTGAGATCGAGGACAACCCGCCACCGTGGCTGGTCCAGTCCCGCGCCAACCGGACCGGCAAGGCCGTGTGGGTCGACCTCGTGTGCACCGTCTGCGGGTATACCGAGAAGTCCCGGCCGAAGAAGTGGTGGCCGAGGTTCACCCACATCAGCTGCGACGACCATCGGCCCGGCGACCTGCCGCCTCCCCTCCCCGGCCACGGACGTGAAGAGATCGTCGGCATCGGCAGTCGCTTCGTCGGCGTGGTCGACACCCCGCTCGACTGAGCCTGCAAGGATCACCGCATGAGTGACCAGCCGGGACCGCTGCTTCTTCTCGACTCCGCCTCCATGTACTTCCGGGCGTTCTTCGCCCTGCCGGACACGATGACCGCCCCGGACGGGACGCCGATCAACGCCGTGCGCGGCTTCCTCGACGCGATCTCCCGGCTCGTGGAGGCGCACCGGCCCTCGCGCGTCATCGCGTGCTGGGACGACGACTGGCGCCCGGCCTTCCGCGTCGCGGCCATCCCCTCCTACAAGGAGCACCGGCTCTCCGACGACGGCGGCGAGGAGGTCCCCGAGCTGCTCACCGCTCAGGTGCCGATCATCGTCGACGTGCTCTCCGCCGTCGGGATCCCGCGTCTCGGCTCGCCCGGCTACGAGGCCGACGACGTCATCGGCACGCTCGTCGCCCGCGAGGTGGCGGCCGCCGACCGCGCTCCCGAGGTGCTCGTCATGACGGGGGACCGGGACCTGTTCCAGCTCGTCGACGACGACGCGGCCGTCACGGTCCTCTACCCGATGCGCGGGCAGAAGGAGCCGCAGCGCATCGACGAGGCGTGGCTGCGGGAAAAGTACGGGGTCGACCGCGGACAGGCCTACGCCGACATGGCCACCCTGCGCGGGGACCCCAGCGACGGTCTGCCAGGCGTCGCGGGCATCGGGGAGAAGACGGCCGCGTCGCTCCTCGCCCAGCACGGCACGCTCGCCGGGATCATCGAGGCGGCGAACGACTCCGGCTCCTCGCTCACCGCCACCCAGCGCAAGCGCATCCTGGCGGGGGCGGACTACCTCGCCGTCGCCCCGACCGTCGTCCAGGTCGCCCGTGACGCCCCTCTCGCCGAGGGCCGCGGGGAGCTGGGCGACGTCCCTGCGGACGGGGACGCGCTCCTCGAGCTGGCCGAGCGGTGGGGCCTGGAGTCCCCGCTCAGGCGCCTCGTGGACGCGTGCGCCGCGGCGTCCTGACGCAGCGCGGTCAGCGGGTGACCGCTGACCGGGGATGTCGGCCGGGAACTGTACTCTCGGCGCAGAGGGTGGCAGGAACGCGACGACGAGAGGAAGCCGCCGATGGACAGGCAGCAGGAGTACGTGCTCCGGGCGATCGAGGAGCGTGACATCCGGTTCATCCGGCTGTGGTTCACCGACGTGCTCGGCGTGCTGAAGTCCGTGGCGATCGCGCCGGCCGAGATCGAGGCGGCCTTCTCCGAGGGCATCGGCTTCGACGGCAGCTCCATCGAGGGCCTCACCCGCGTGTACGAGGCCGACATGCTGGCCAAGCCGGACCCGTCGACCTTCCAGCTGCTGCCGTGGCGCGGGGACGAGAACGGCGTCGCGCGGATGTTCTGCGACATCCTCACCCCCGACGGCGAGCCCGCCCGCTCCGACCCCCGCAACGTCCTCAAGCGCACGCTCGAGCGCGCCAAGGACGCCGGCTTCACCTGCTACACCCACCCCGAGATCGAGTTCTACCTCTTCGAGCAGCGCCAGAGCCCTGACGCGCCCCTCGTCCCGATCGACACGGCCGGCTACTTCGACCACGTCGCCCGCGGCACCGCCCACGACTTCCGGCGCGACACCATCACGCTGCTCGAGTCCATGGGCATCTCGGTGGAGTACTCCCACCACGAGGCCGGCCCGGGGCAGAACGAGATCGACCTGCGCTACGCGGACGCCCTGTCCACTGCGGACAACATCATGACCTTCCGCACCGTGGTCAAGGAGGTCGCCCTCCAGCAGGGCATCATGGCCACCTTCATGCCCAAGCCCCTCATCGAGGCGCCCGGCTCCGGCATGCACACGCACTTCTCCCTCTTCGAGGGGGACGCCAACGCCTTCTACGACCCGGCCGGGCAGTACCAGCTGTCCTCGACCGGCCGCTCGTTCATCGCCGGGCTGCTCCACCACGCCGCCGAGATCACCGCCGTCACCAACCAGTACGTCAACTCCTACAAGCGCCTGTGGGGCGGGGGAGAGGCACCCAGCTACGTGTGCTGGGGCCACAACAACCGGTCCGCGCTCGTCCGCGTGCCCATGCACAAGCCGGACAAGGGCCCCTCCACCCGCGCCGAGTACCGCGCGCTGGACTCCGCCGCCAACCCGTACCTCGCCTTCGCCATGCTCATCGCCGCCGGCCTCAAGGGAATCGAGGAGGGCTACGAGCTGCCCGACGGCGCCGAGGACAACGTGTGGGCGCTGTCGGACGTCGAGCGCAAGGCCATGGGCATCAAGCCGCTGCCCGGAAGCCTCGAGCAGGCGCTGGAGGTCATGGAGTCCTCCGAGCTCGTCGCCGAGACACTCGGGGAGGACGTCTTCGAGTTCTTCGTCCGCAACAAGCGCCAGGAGTGGACCGAGTACCGCTCCCAGGTCACGCCCTACGAGCTGCGTAGCCTGCTGCCCGGCATCTGACCCGCCGTGCGCGCCCCCACGCCCACCCAGGAGCTGCTCCGGCTCGGCTTCACCGATCCGCGCCGGGCGGCGGGGCTCCTCGACGAGCCGGTCCTCGCCGCGCCCCTCGCCCGCGCGGAGGACGGCGGCGCGCCGCTGACCGTCGCGCTCGGGCGGGTGGCCGACCCGGACCTCGCGCTCCTCACCCTGGTCCGTCTGCTCGAGGCGGCGCAGGGCGACGACGGCGCACCGGACCTCGCGGCGGTGCTCGCCTCCGACGGTGGGCACCGACGTCGGCTCCTCGCCGTCCTCGGCTCCTCGAGCGCGCTGGGCGACATGCTCGTCGCCCGCCCCGCCGACGCCGCCCTCCTCAGTGACGAGCACGCCGACGGCGTCCTCGACCTCACCCCGCAGGACGAGCGGGAACGCGCGCTGGAGGCGGTCGGCGCCGACCCGTTCGACGCCGCACCCGTCGCCACGGTCACCGGCACCGCCGGGGTCGAGGCACTGCGCCGCTGCTACCGCCGCCGGCTCCTCGAGGTGGCCGCCGCGGACCTCACCAGCCCCGACCCGCTCGGTGCCTTCCCCGCGGTGGCCGCGGCCCTGTCGGACCTCGCGGCGGCTGCCCTCGAGGCCGCCCTCGCCGTCGCCCGCGCCGACCTGCCCGACCACGGCCGCGGCACCCGCCTGACCGTCATCGGCATGGGCAAGACCGGTGGCCGCGAGCTCAACTACATCTCCGACGTCGACGTCGTCTACGTCGTCGCGCCCGCGGAGGGCACCGACGAGGACGAGGCCACCGCCGTCGCCACCCGCCTCGCGGGCGCGCTGGCGAAGAACGTGAGCGGCGCCGTCGGGACCGAGCCGCCGCTGTGGCCGGTGGACGCGAACCTGCGCCCGGAGGGCAAGGACGGCCCGCTCGTGCGGACCGTCGCCTCCCACGTCGCGTACTACGAGCGCTGGGCCAAGACCTGGGAGTTCCAGGCGCTGCTCAAGGCCCGGCCGGTGGCCGGGGACGCCGCGCTGGGAGCGGAGTACGTCGCCGCGGTCGAGCCCTTCGTGTGGTCGGCAGTGGGCCGGGAGAACTTCGTCGAGGACTCCCAGGCGATGCGCCGCCGCGTCGAGGACACCATCCCGGTCGCCGAGGCGGAGCGGCAGCTCAAGCTCGGGCGCGGGGGACTGCGGGACGTCGAGTTCACCGTCCAGCTCCTCCAGCTCGTCCACGGCCGCACCGAGGAGGCCATCAGGACCGCGGGCACGCTCGACGCCATCGCCCGCCTCGCCGAGACCGGGTACATCGGCCGCGACCCGGCCGAGCGGCTCGACGAGTGCTACCGCTACCTGCGCGTCCTCGAGCACCGGATGCAGCTGTACCGGCTGCGTCGCACGCACGTCATCCCCAGCGGCGAGGCGGACCTGCGGCGCCTGGCGCGGGCGCTGCCCGGCGACGGAACGCGCAGCGCGGAGACTCTCGAGCAGCGGCTGCGCGCCGTGCGCCGGGAGGTCCGCGACCTCCACGAGGACATCTTCTACCGGCCGATGCTGCCGCTCATCGCCAAGCTCAGCCCCGAGGACGCCCGCCTGAGCCCCGAGGCGGTCCAGGAGCGGCTCGCGGCGATCGGCTACCGCGACCCCGCCGGGGCCGTGCGGCACCTCGACTCGTTGACGTCGGGCGTCTCCCGCACCGCCGCGATCCAGCGCCAGATCCTGCCCGCCATGCTCGGCATGTTCGCGCGCGGCGCGGACCCCGACGGCGGGCTGCTCGCCTTCCGCAAGGTCTCCGAGGCGCTCGGCAGCACCCACTGGTACCTCCAGATGCTCCGCGACTCCGGCGTGGCCGCGCCCCGGCTGAGCTATCTCCTGGCGACGAGCCGGTACGTCTCCGAGGGGCTCGAGGCGCTGCCCGAGGCCGCGGCCTGGCTCGGGGAGGACGAGGCACTGCGTCCCCGCACGCCGGAGCAGCTGGCGCGCGAGGCCGCTGCCCTCGTCCGCCGTCGCCCCGACCCGGAGGAGGCGGTGCGCGCCGTGCGCTACCTGCGCCGCCGCGAGCTGCTGCGCGGCGCCGTCGGGGACGCGCTCGACGGCGTGGGCGACGAGCGGGACCGCACCGTCCTGTCGGTCGCGGCCGACCAGGCGCTGACGACGACGCTCGAGGTCGCCATGAGGCTCGCCTCCGAGCAGCGCGGCCTGGCGCAGCCGCCGGTCCGCTTCGGGATCATCGCGATGGGCCGCCTGGGCGGGCAGGAGATGGGGTACGGCTCCGACGCCGACGTCCTGTTCGTCCACGAGCCGGTGGGCGAGGACGACGACGTCGCCCAGGAGTTCGCCGTCGCCGTCGCCGGGCACGTGCGCGCCCTGCTCGGCGACCCCGGCGCGGAGCTCCCGCTCCCCGTCGACTCCGCGCTGCGGCCCGAGGGGCGCAACGGGCCGATGGTCCGCTCGCTCGCGTCCTACGCCCAGTACTACGAGCGCTGGGCCGAGCCGTGGGAGCAGCAGGCGCTGCTGCGGGCCCGGCCGGTGGCCGGCGACGAGGGGCTGCTCGAGCGCTTCGGTGCGCTCATCGACCGCTACCGCTACCCGGCCGACGGCCTGGACGACCGCGCCCTGCGGGAGCTGCGGCGCGTCAAGGCCCGGGTCGAGTCCGAGCGGATGCCGCGCGGCGTCCCCGCCAGCCGGCAGCTCAAGCTCGGGCGCGGGGGGCTGTCCGACGTCGAGTGGACCGCTCAGCTCCTCCAGCTGCAGCACGCCGGCCGAGTGCCCGAGCTGCGGACGCCGCGCACGGTCGAGGCGCTCACCGCGGCGCGGGACGCGGGGCTGCTGGGGGAGGAGGACTGCGCGCTGCTCGTCACCGCGTGGACGCTCGCCTCACGGCTGCGCGCCGGGATCGCGCTGGCCACCGGCCGGGTCACCGGCGCGAAGATCGACGTCCTGCCGCACGACCCGGGTCAGCTCACCGCCGTCGCCCGCCTTCTCGGCTACGGCCCCGGCGAGACCGCCGAGCTCGAGGAGGACTACCTCCGCGCCACCCGCCGCGCCCGCGCCGTCGTCGAGCGCATCTTCTTCGACTAGCCCTCGCCCCGCCCCTCTCCGCGCCGACAGCTGACTTGTTACCGGCAGCCGACCTACCGCCGAGAGCTGGATCCCGCCCGAGGGTCACCCAACCGCTCGGGCCTCAGCACCACTCCATGACGCGTCCGGCGTGGCGGACCATCTCGTCGAGCACTGCGAGGTCGATGGCGTCGGCCGACGCGAAGGAGATGCTCGCCGACCCCACCTTCGTCCTCCCGAGCCGCTTGCCGTAGGGCTTGGCGAGGTACTGGCCGTCCTCGGCGGCGTTGACGTAGAGGCTGAGGTACGTCGACTGCCGCGCCAGCCCCACGAGGAACCACTCGACATCCGCGCCTCGCGGGCGGGGCTGGACGGTGGCGCCGTACCCGATGATCGACTGGTCGGTGCCGCCCCACATCACGCCCTGCCACAGCACGCGGGTGGCGCCGGGCAGGGCTGCGGTGATGACGCCGTCGAGCGTGGCGAGTGAGCCGTCGGGGTCGTTCGCGGCGATGAACTCGTCGACGGACACGTCGGTCGGGCGCATGGACTGGCTCATCTCTCCAACCTACGCCCGGTTGACCGGCGCCTGACCGCCTGGGCGATGATGGACGAATGCGCCTCATCCTCATCCGCCACGGCCAGACCAGCTCGAACGTCGCGGACCTCCTCGACACGGCCGAACCCGGCGCCGCCCTCACCGAGCTCGGCCGGCAGCAGGCCGCCGCCGTCCCGCGCAGCCTGGCTGACGAGGACATAGGCGCCGTCTACGCCTCCACCCTGGTCCGCACCCAGCAGACCGCCGCGCCGCTCCTCGCCGAGCGCGGACTCGACCTTCGGGTGCGCGACGGCATCCGCGAGATCAAGGCGGGCGAGCTCGAGATGCTCGGGGACGAGGCGTCGATCCGCGCCTACGTCGGCACGATCTTCAGCTGGGCCGACGACCCGCTCCGCCGGGTCCCGGGCGGCGAGAACGGGCACGAGGTGTGGGAGCGCTTCGACGAGGTCGTCGTCGAGGCGCACGCCGCGGGCGTCGGGACGGCGGTGATGTTCAGCCACGGCGCCGTCATCCGCTCGTGGACGGCTGCGCGGGCGGAGAACGTCACCGGCGAGCACGCCGCCTACCACCCGATCAGCAACACCGGCGCCGTCGTCCTCGAGGGCAGCCCGCGCGAGGGCTGGTGGGCCGAGCTGTGGGAGGGGGAGCCCCTCGGCGGGGAGCGCGTGAGCGACGCCGCCCACGACGGCCCCGCCGCCGACCCCGCCCCTGCCGAGGCGGTTCCGTCCGAGTCCTGACGCACCGGGAGGCACGCATGACCACCCCGGCTACATGAAGTCGTCGTCGCCGACGGGCCGGTTGGCGCTCATCTTCTCCGGGGCGAAGAAGTCGTCGTAGCCCCCTCCGGGGTTGTCGGGGTCCTTCTTCTCCTCCTTGCCGCCACCTCCGCTGGCGACCGGCGTCGGCACCGGCTCAGCGGGGACCACACCGTTGTCCCGAAACCACTCGATGCAGTCCTGGATCGCTGTGGCGTACTTCCGCTTCCTGCCCCTGTCGTTCGCGATGCTCTCGCGGAACGCGAGAAGGTTCTCCAGAGCGCTCTTCATACGCGCCACGTCGAGTTCCGTGCCCGCGTTGACGTTGTAGAACTTGCCCTCGATCTTGAGGTGGCTCTTGGCGCCGATGCCGAGATGGAGGTGGACCTGGGCGTTGCCCCTGATGAAGTAGCCGCCCTGGCCCTTGACCTCTTCTCTTTTGTACCGCTGAACGATGACGCCATGTGGCGACGCAGAGCGAGCCAGGCTGCGCACCACGGCCCGGTTGCCAGATGCACGCTGGAGGGCAGCGAGGGTGACCACGCTGTGCGGCGGGAGGAGGCCTGCAGGGTGACCCGTCGTCGGAGCACGCGAACTCGCCCTGGGCACAGGCGGAGATATCGCGTCGTTGTCGTGGTCCCGTCGACCTGCCACTGTCGCCCCCCTATTCGTGTCGACCCGACGGTAGTGACCGGGCCACCGTGACCACGGACCCGTGCGGGCAGCCTTTCGCGCAGGGGCGTTGTCTCGACGGGGCGCGGTGTCACAGTGACCGTGGCACGGTGGTCGCCATGCGCGTCCTCCTTCTCGCCGACACCCACCTCCCCACGCGCGCGAAGCAGCTGCCGGAGCAGGTGTGGCAGGAGGTCGAGGCGGCGGACCTCGTCGTCCACGCGGGGGACTGGGTGGTGCCCGAGCTCCTCGACGAGCTCGAGGACCGCACTGCTGCGCTCCTCGCCTGCTGGGGCAACAACGACGGTGCCGAGCTGCGCCGTCGTCTCCCCGAGGTCGCGCGAGCCGAGGTCGAGGGGGTGCGCATCGCCGTCGTCCACGAGACGGGGCAGTCCCGCGGCCGCGACGAGCGGATGCGCGCCGCCTACCCGGACACGGACCTGCTCGTCTTCGGCCACAGCCACATCCCGTGGGACGGGGCGGCAGGCGGGCTGCGCCTGCTCAACCCCGGCTCGCCCACCGACCGGCGCCGCCAGCCGCACTGCACGTACATGACACTCACGCTCGCGGCCGGCGAGGTGCGGGACGTCGAGCTCCACCGCCTGCCGCCGGGAGCGAACGCCGCCTGAGATACGGCCCCGTGCCCGGGACGTCGGCAGTCCGCATAGGCTGCGGCGGCACGCACCCACGCCCGCACGGAGCACCATGACCGCCATCGCCCTGCCCGAGCACCCGCTGCACACCGAGCGCCTCACGCTGCGCGCGGCCGTCCCCGAGGACGCCGAGCTCACCTGGCGCTACCGCCGGCTAGACGAGGCAAACGCCTGGCTCACCAGCCGCCAGACCACCCTCGCCGGGCACCGTGAGCACTTCACCGACCCGGGCCGGCTCGGCCTCACCCTCCTCGTCGAGCTCGGGCACGACGGCGGCGGGGAGGTCGTCGGCGACCTCATGCTGCGGCGCACGGACGGCTGGGCGCAGACGGACGTCGCCCACCTCGCGGCCGGGACGGAGGTCGAGGTCGGCTGGGTCCTCGACCCCGCCCACCGCGGCCGCGGCTACGGCACGGAGGCCGTCCGGGAGCTGCTGCGCTACAGCTTCACCGAGCTCGGCGTGCGCCGCGCCGTCGCCAACTGCTTCGCCGCGAACGATCCGTCGTGGCGGCTCATGGAACGGGTGGGCATGCGCCGCGAGGCGTACACCGTCCGTGACTCGCTCCACCGCTCGGGGGAGTGGCTCGACTCCCTCGTCTACGCCGTCCTCGCCGAGGAGTGGGAGGCGGCCACCCGGTGAACGCCGCAGCCCCCGGCACCGAGAACGGCGCCGGGGGCTGCGGGGAGCGGTCTAGATGTCGAAGTACAGCTCGAACTCGTGCGGGTGCGGGCGCAGACGCAGCGGGTCGATCTCCTGGGTGCGCTTGTACTCGATCCAGGTCGAGATGAGGTCGGGGGTGAACACGTCGCCCTCGGTGAGGAAGTCGTGGTCGGCCTCGAGGGCGAGGAGCGCGCCCTGGAGCGAGTCGGGGACCTGCTCGATCTGAGCGTGCTCCTCCGGCGGCAGCTCGTAGAGGTCCTTGTCGATCGGCTCCGGCGGCTCGATGCGGTTCTTGATGCCGTCCAGGCCCGCCATGAGCATCGCCGAGAAGGCGAGGTACGGGTTGGCCGACGGGTCCGGCACGCGGAACTCGATGCGCTTGGCCTTGGGCGAGGTGCCCGTCACCGGGATGCGGATGCACGCGGAGCGGTTGCGCGCCGAGTACACGAGGTTGACCGGCGCCTCGAAGCCCGGCACCAGACGGTGGAAGGAGTTCACCGACGGGTTGGTGAAGGCGAGCAGCGCCGGCGCGTGCTTGAGCAGGCCGCCGATGTACCAGCGGGCCAGGTCGGACAGGCCGCCGTAGCCGCGCTCGTCGAAGAACAGCGGCTTGCCGTCCTTCCACAGGCTCTGGTGGGAGTGCATGCCCGAGCCGTTGTCACCGAAGATCGGCTTCGGCATGAAGGTGGCCGTCTTGCCGTTGACCCACGCCGTGTTCTTGATGACGTACTTGAACTTCATGACGTCGTCGGCGGCGGCGCGCAGCGTGTCGAAGCGGTAGTTGATCTCCTGCTGGCCGGCGGTGCCGACCTCGTGGTGGGCGCGCTCGACCTCGAGCCCCACCTGCTGGAGGACGGTGACCATCTCGTCGCGCAGGTCGGCCATCTGGTCGTTGGGGGAGACGGGGAAGTAGCCGCCCTTGTAGCGCGTCTTGTACCCGAGGTTCCCGCCCTCCTCCTCACGGCCGGTGTTCCACGCGGCCTCGCTGGAGTTGAGGTGGTAGAAGCTCGAGTGCTGGTTCGTCTGGAACCGCACGTCGTCGAAGATGTAGAACTCCGCCTCGGCACCGAAGTAGACGGTGTCGGCGATGCCCGTGCTGCGCAGGTAGGCCTCGGCCTTGGCGGCGATGTTGCGCGGGTCGCGGGAGTAGGCCTCGTCGGTGAAGGGGTCGACGATCGAGAAGTTGACGACGAGCGTCTTCTCCTTGCGGAACGGGTCGATGAAGGCGCTCGTCACGTCCGGGATGAGCTTCATGTCGGACTCGTGGATCGCCTGGAACCCGCGGATCGAGGAGCCGTCGAACATGAGGCCGTCGGTGAAGGCGTCAGCGGCGAAGGACTCGACGGGGATGTTGAAGTGCTGCATCACGCCCGGCAGGTCGCAGAAGCGGACGTCGACGAACTTGACGCCCTCCTCCCGGGTGAAGGCGATGGCCTCCTCGGCATTGCTGAACATGTACCGCTCCTCTGGCGTGGGAATTCCGGGGGACCATCACGGTCCCGACGGCGACGACGTTATCGGCGTCGCGTTTCGTCGTCGTCACCCCTATGTGTCCGGCATGTTACGTGGACGACGACGGCGGAGCCTCGGTCAGGCGCGCACGATCCGCGTGCCGGCCCACACGTCGTGCAGCCCGCGTCCGTCGAGCCCCCACACGACGGCGGGCACGACGAGGCACAGGCTGACGGTGCGGATGAGGACCTGGACGGGGCGCGCTGCTCCGCCGTCGGCGGCGCGCACCCGGAGGCCGAGCAGGGTGTGGCCGATCGTGGCCCCCCGCGTGGCGACGAGGAGGAAGGTCACGGCGGCGAAGACACCGAGCGTGGCGAGCGGGTGGTTGTCGAGGAAGCCCGCGGAGATCGCGGTCGCGACCGCCCAGTCGACGGCGAGGGCGATGACGCGACGGCCCAGCGGCGCGGGGGTGCTGCGCGCCTCGGCGGTCACGGACTGCTCCTGTCTCACGCTCAGCGCCCGCGCATGCCCTTGCGGTCCGGGCGGGCCCGCAGCGGGTCGACGCCCTTGGGGATCGGCGGGCGCGAGGACTGCAGGGCGCGCAGCCGCTTGGACACCGCGGCCACCTCGGCCTTGGTGAGGCTCGGGCGGAGCTTCTGGATGGTGCGCACGAGCTTGGGCAGCGGGGTCTGGCCCTCGTCGCGACCCACCTCGACGAGGTGGACCGTGACGTTCGGGGCCACGCGTGCGACCTTCTTGCGCTCACCCTCGAGGAGACGCTTGACGCGGTGGCTCGGGCCCTCGCCGATGAGGACGACGCCGGGACGGCCGACGGCGCGGAAGACGACGTCCTGGGTGCGCGGGTCGATGGCGACCGGCTGCTCCTCGATGTTCCAGCCGCGCCGGATGGTCCCCAGGGCGGAGGCGGAGGCGCCGGGGGTGCCCTCGATGCGCGAGTAGGCGGCGCGCTCGGCGCGACGCGAGAGCAGGAGCATGACGACGATGAGCGCCACGGGCAGGCTCAGGAGCGTCACGTACACCGGGTGGCCGACGGCCAGGCCGATGACGAGCCCGAGGGCGAGGATCCCGACGAAGGCGCCGAGGAGCCACCAGGTGATCGAGGGCTGCGCCTCGCGGGTCATCTGGAAGACTTCCCACAGTTGGTGGTACCAGCGCTTCTTCTTCTGCTTCGGCGCGGCGCCCTCTGCGGCGTCCTTCTTCTTCTTCAGGGCCATGATCGCCAATCCTACCGGCCCGCGGACGTGCCTCTGCTGCCCCCGGGCCTGTGGATGACGCCAGCGCGCCGCGCCACCGTGCGCTTGGCTTGGGTCATGGCACGACGACGGCGCAGCCCGGGGGTGATGGGTGGCACGCGCCCGCCTCAGCTGCCGGGCCACGAGATCGTCGGCACGGCCGGTTTCGGTGCGAACGGGGCGGTGTGGTCGGCGCGAGACCGGGCCGGGCGGGACGTCGTCGTCAGTGTGCTCGCGCTGCCGCGCGGGGAGGCGGGGACGGCCCAGCTGCGGCGCCTGGCCGCGCTGCGCCACGGCACCCACCCCCACCTCGCCTGCATCCGTCAGGTCCTCACCCTCGACGGCGGACGCTGTGCCGTCGTCAGCGACCACGTGCCCGGCCCCACCCTCGCCACGGTGCTGGCCGCGCGCGGCGCGCTCGGGCCCCCGGAGCTCGCCGGCCTGCTCGGTGCGCTGGGCAGCGCTCTCGGCCACCTCCACGAGCGCGGCGTCGTCCACGGCGACGTCTCGCCCGCGAACGTCGTCGTCACCGGCGACGGCGTACCCGTCCTCGTCGACCTCGCCGGCCAGGGCGCCCACGAGCTCGGCACCCCCGGCTTCGTGCCGCCCGAGCGGGAGCGGGGAAGCGCGGCCGGCGCGCCGGGCGACGTGTGGGCCCTGGCCCGGCTCGTCGAGTGGGCAGCGGGCCCGACACCGGACCCGGACCTGCTGCGGCTGCTCGGTCCCGCGCTCGACGTCGCGGCGGAGCGGCGCCCGTCCGCCCGTGACCTCGCCAGCCGGGCCCCGGGCATCGCCCCCGGAGGCCCGGTAGCCGTCCCGCCCGCAGCCGCGCTGGCCCAGGCTCGCATGCGCGACGACGTCGCCCCCACGCGCCGGCGCACGGCCACCCGGCGTGGCCGACAGGCCGAGCGGGCGGCGGGCCGGCTGGGAGCCGACGGCGGTGACGCCGCCGTGCGGATTAGTGCCGTCGGGACGGGGCCCACGGTCACCGCTGCGTCCTCGCGTCGACCCGCGCCCGCCGCGCGAGCGGCTCCCACGGTTGCCACGGTGGCGTCGCGTGCACCGGCGCCTGCCGCCGGAGCAGGTCCCACGGTCACCGCGGCGCGCGGGCGTGCGCCGGCTCCCGCGGTCCGGGTGCCCCGCCATGTCCGTGAGCAGACCCCGCCCACGCCGTGGCTCGGCGGCGCACTCACGCTGGGCGTGGCGGCGATCCTCACCGGCCTCATCGTGTGGTCGGGGCCGGGCGAGCGGGCCGGCGACTACGGGCACGCCCCGGCGGCCGCGACGGGCACCGCGAAGTACGCCGAGGCGGTGGCAACCCTCCTCGCCCGGCGCGACGGCGCGCTCGTGGCCGGTGACGCCGCCGCCCTCGCGGCCACGACGGTGCCCGGCGGGCCCGCGGCGCGTGACGACGTCGTCCTCCTCGACCGCCTCACGGCCACCGGGACGGCGCTGGAGGACCTGCGCACGGAGGTGAGTGCCGTGGAGGGGGTGGTGGCGGTGGACGAGGGCGTCGCCGTCGACGTCGTCCTCGTGCAGGACGCGCACGAGCGCGTCGTGGGCGGCCAACGGACCACCGTGCCGGCGCAGGACCCGGCCTGCGCGCGGCTCGTGCTCGTCGCCGGGCCGGGCGACACGTGGCGCCTACTGGGCAGCGAGCCGTGCCCCTGAGGCGGAACGGCGACGGGGCCCGCACCCGAAGGTGCGGGCCCCGTCACGGGGGAGGTGCTCAGAGGCCGAGGTCGGCCTCGAAGGCACCCTCCTCGAGGCGCTTCTTGATGGTCTGCATGAAGCGACCGGCGTCCGCACCGTCGACCAGGCGGTGGTCGTAGGTGAGGGGCAGGTAGACCATCGAGCGGATGCCGATCGTCTCGTTGCCGTCCGCGTCGGTGACGACGACCGGGCGCTTGACGATCGCGCCGAGGCCGAGGATCGCGACCTCGGGCTGGTTGATGATCGGGGTGTCGAACAGGGCCCCGTTCGAGCCGAGGTTGGTGATCGTGAAGGTGGAGCCACCGAGCTCGTCGGGGGTGACCTTGTTGTCCCGGGTGCGGGCCGCGAGGTCCGCGACGCGCTTGGAGATGCCCGCGATGGTGAGGTCACCGGCCTCCTTGATCACCGGCACCAGGAGCCCGCGGGGGGTGTCCACCGCGATGCCGATGTTCTCCTCGCCGTGGTAGACGATCTGGTCGCCGTCGATGGAGGCGTTGAGGGCCGGGTGGGCCTTGAGCGCCTCGGTCGCAGCCTTGATGAAGAACGGCAGGTAGGTGAGCTTGACGCCCTCCCGCTCCTGGAAGCTGTTCTTCGCGCGGGCGCGCAGCTTGGCGATGCGCGTGACGTCCACCTCGATGACCGTGGTCAGCTGGGCGGAGGTGTCGAGGGACTCGAGCATGCGCTTGGCGATGACCTTGCGCAGGCGCGACATCTTCTCGGTGGTGCCACGCAGCGGGGAGACCTCGGGGACCGAGGGGCCTTGGCGGCGGCGGGGGCCGCGGCCGGAGCCGGGGCGGCCTGCTGCTGGGCCTTCTCCGCGGCCGCGAGGACGTCCTCCTTGCGGATCCGTCCACCGACGCCCGTGCCCTGGAGGGAGTCGAGGTCGACGCCCTTCTCCTTGGCGAGCTTGCGCACGATCGGGGTGACGTAGGCGGTCTTGGCGGTCTCCGCGGCGCTGGGACGCTCGGCCGGCGTGGTCGAGGCCTCCTGCGGCGGCGTCTGCTGCTGCTCGGCCTTGGGCTGCTCCTGCTTGGGCTGCTCGGCCTGCTTCGGCTCGCTCGGCGCGGGCGCGGCCTCCTCGGAGGGGACCGTGCTCGTCGCCGCACCCTGGTGCTGCTCGGCGCGCTGCTCGGAGGGCTGCTCCTCCTCCTTGGCCTGCTCCTCGGCACCCTGCGGGGCCTCCTCGGACGCGGATGCGGAGGAGCCGCCGCCGCTCTCGCCGCCGATGACGGCGAGGTCGGTGCCGACCTCCACGGTCTCGTCCTCCTGGACGAGGATCTTGCTCAGCACACCGGCGTAGGGGGAGGGGACCTCGGTGTCGACCTTGTCGGTCGAGACCTCGAGCAGCGGCTCGTCGACCTCGACCTGCTCGCCCTCGCTCTTGAGCCAGCGGGTGACGGTGCCCTCGGTGACGGACTCACCGAGCGCCGGCATCTGGACCTTCTGGCCCTCGCCGGAGCCGGAGGACCCGGACGAGGCCTGCTGCTTCGCCTCCTGGGCCACCTCCTGCTCGGAGTGCTGCTCCTGCTCGGCAGGCTGCTCCTTCTCGGCGGGCTCGGGCGCCTGCTCCTGCTCGGCGGGCTGCTCGTCCTGCGCGGGCGCGGAGTCGCCGCCGCCCTCACCGGAGCCGATGACGGCGAGCTCGGCGCCGACCTCGACGGTCTCGTCCTCCTGGACGAGGATCTTCTCGAGCACGCCGGCGAAGGGCGAGGGCACCTCGGTGTCGACCTTGTCGGTCGAGACCTCGAGCAAGGGCTCGTCGAGCTCGACCCGGTCCCCCTCGCTCTTCAGCCAGCGGGTGACGGTTCCCTCGGTGACGGACTCGCCCAGGGCGGGCATCTGCACGGAGTCGGACATGACCTGGTGTCTCCTTCGATCGAGGGTCAGTTGTGGGAGTGCAGCGGCTTGCCCGCGAGGGCGAGAGCTGCCTCGCCAAGGGCCTCGTTCTGCGTCGGGTGGGCGTGGATGAGCGAGGCGACGTCGTCGGGGTACGCCTCCCAGTTGACGATGAGCTGACCCTCGCCGATGAGCTCGCCGGCGCGGGAGCCGATCATGTGGACACCCACGATGGGGCCGTCCTTCTGGCGCACCAGCTTGACGAAGCCGGTGGTCTGCAGGATCTGGCTCTTGCCGTTGCCGGCGAGGTTGAAGTCGACGGTCTCGACGCCGTCCTCGCCGTGCGCCTCCTTGGCCTGCGCCTCGGTGAGGCCGACGGAGGCCACCTCGGGCTCGCAGTAGGTGACGCGCGGGATGCCGGACTCGACGATGGTCGCCGGGTTGAGGCCGGCGATCTCCTCGGCCACGAACACGCCCTGCTGGAAGCCGCGGTGGGCGAGCTGCAGGCCGGGGACGATGTCGCCGACGGCGTAGATGTTGGCGACGCCCGTGTGGAGACGCTCGTTGGTCAGGACGAAGCCGCGCTCCATGGGCACGCCCTGCTCCTCGTAGCCGAGGTTCGCCGTCGCCGGCCCGCGGCCGACGGCGACGAGCAGGAGGTCGGCCTCGTAGGTCTTGCCGTCCTCGGTGGACACGACGACGCCCGAGTCGTTCTGCTCGACGCCGGAGAAGCGGGTGCCCGTCGCGAAGCTGATCTTCCGCTTGCGGAAGGCCCGCTCGAGCGCCTTGGAGAGGGAGATGTCCTCGTTCGGGACGAGGTTCGGCAGCGCCTCGATGATCGTGACGTCGACCCCGAAGGACTTCCACACGGACGCGAACTCGACGCCGATGACGCCGCCGCCGAGGACGATCGCGCTCTTGGGCACGTAGTCGAGGGTGAGGGCCTGCTCGCTCGTGATGACCCGGCCGCCGATCTCGAGGCCGGGCAGGGAGCGGGCGTAGGAGCCGGTCGCGAGGATGATGTTGCGGCCGCGGTAGGTGGCGCCGTCGACCTCGACGGTGTCCTTGCCGGTGAGCCGTCCCCAGCCGGTGATGTAGTCGATCTTGCCGGCCTTGATGAGGCCCTGCAGGCCCTTGTACAGGCGGCCGATGACGCCGTCCTTGTACGAGTTGACCGCCGGCATGTCGATGCCCTCGAAGGAGCTGTTGACGCCGACGGCGTGGCTGTGCTGGATCTCGTCAGCGACGGCGGCGCTGTGGAGGAGGGCCTTGGTGGGGATGCACCCGCGGTGGAGGCAGGTGCCGCCGACCTTGTCGGCTTCGATCAGGGCGATGGACAGCCCGAGCTGGGCGGCGCGCAGGGCTGCTGCGTAGCCTCCGCTCCCGGCTCCCAGGATGACCAGGTCGTAGACATTTCCTTCAGGGCTGTCGGTCACAAACCTCTCCTCGAGCACACGACGATCCCGGGCCGCAGCCGGGGCTTCGGTCCATCTTGTCACCGTCCACGCTGCCGGGACCACCTGACACAGTGTCCGTCGGGTCACAACCGGAGCCGTACGCTAGTGCGCATGCGGCTGTTCTCCCGACGCAGGAACCAGGGCTCCACGAGCACCGAGGTTCCCACCGCGCAGCGACGCGCGGAGGTCATCGCCCACTTCCGTGACTTCGTCACGACCCGGGTCGGGGTGGAGGCGTACATCGAGCCGCCGACCCCCAACGACCCGACGACGATGGTCCTCGTGGCCCGCACCGGGGAGTGGACGCGCCGCCGGATACCGGACCAGAAGGCCGCCTGGGCGCTGGCCCGCGAGCTCGAGATCCCGGTCTACGACGTCAACCTCACCGGCTACCCCAGCAGCATGCGCCGCTGGAGCGCCGCCCAGCGCAGGAAGTAGCCCCCTCCCCGCATATGCGGGAAAAGCGCAGCCTTCCGACGCGGAGGACTGCGCTTTTCCCATATGCGGAGTGGGGGGAGGGGAGGGGGTCAGCGGGGGCGGCCTGCTCCAGGACCGTCAGGAGGGTGCGGACGCCCATGCCCGTTCCGCCTTCCGGCGTGTAGCCGCGGGGGCTGCCCTCGTTGTAGGCGGGGCCGGCGATGTCGAGGTGGGCCCACGGGGTGTCCCCGACGAACTCCTTGAGGAACAGGCCGGCGACGAGCATCCCGCCGAAGCGGTCGCCCATGTTCGCGATGTCGGCCACCTGGGACTTCATCGAGTCGGCGAGCTCGGCGGGCAGCGGCATCGGCCAGAACTGCTCACCGGCGGCGCCGGCAGCGGCCACGACCTGCTCGCGGACGCCGTCGGTGCCCATGACGGCGCCGACCCGCGAGCCGAGCGCCACCATCTGCGCCCCGGTGAGCGTCGCGATGTCGATGAGGAGGTCGGGGCTCTCCTCCCCGGCGGCGACGAGCGCGTCGGCCATGACGAGACGGCCCTCGGCGTCGGTGTTGAGCACCTCGACGGTCTTGCCGCCGCGGATGGTGATGACGTCGGAGGGCCGCTGGGCGGTGCCCGAGGGCATGTTCTCGGCGAGGGCGAGCCAGCCGGTCACCCGGACGGGCAGCTCGAGGGCCGCGGCGGCGAGGACCGTGTGGAGGACGGTCGCGGCGCCGGCCATGTCCATCTTCATCGTCTCCATGCCCTTGGCGGGCTTGATGGACAGGCCGCCGGAGTCGAAGGTGATGCCCTTGCCCACGAGGCCCACGTGCGCCTTGGCGCGCGCGGGGGAGTAGGTGACCTTGACGAGGCGCGGGGGACGGGCCGAGCCCATGCCCACGCCGATGAGCCCGCCGAAGCCGCCGGCCGCGAGCTCCTTCTCGTCGAGGACGGTGACCTTGACCTTCGTGCCCTTGGCACCGGCCGTCGCCTCCTCGGCGAAGGACTCCGGGTAGAGGTCGGCGGGGGAGGCGTTGACGAGGTCGCGGACCCCGGCGACGGCGTCGGCGACGACGACGGCGCGGGCGTGGGCCGCCTTGGCCTCCTTGGTCTTGGCAACGTCGGAGACGAGTTCGAGGCGCGCGACCGGCGCGGTGCGCGTGGTGCGGTAGCGGTCGAAGCTGTAGGCACCGAGGAGCGCACCCTCGGCGACGGCGCCGACCTGCTCGGCCGTGGCGGCCGGCAGCGCGAGCGCGACGTCGGCGGTCCCGGCGAGGGAGCGGACGGCCGCACCGGCGGCGCGGCGCAGCGCCTCGAGGTCCGGCCCGTCCTCGCCCACGGGGCCCACGCCGGTGAGGACGACGACGTCGGCGGCGAGCTCCTTGCCCGCGGCCACGCGCAGCACCTCGTCGGCCTTGCCGGAGACCCCGAGGGCCGGCAGGAGGGAGGTCAGCGTCTTGACGGTCGCGGAGGGGAGGTCGGCGCCCGGGAGGAGGACGGCGTCCTCACCGCGCCGGCCGACGGCGACGACGACGGCGTCGGCCTGGATACGAGCAACGGTCTTCGTGGTCAGCGTCAGTTCAGTCACGCACCCGACTCTATCCGGCCCGTCTCGGGCACGGCACGGTGCGGGGCGGCCGCGGTCGCGCCGTTAGGATGACGCGGTGCTCCCCGTCGTCCTCGTCGTCTCGGTCCTTGCGGCCGTGCTCGGTGTATGGGCACTCGTCTTCGCGGTGACCGACCGCGCGGTCGTGCTGCGCCAGCTCATCGCGGGGGGTGTGGTCGAGGGGGCGCTCGTCGTCCAGGGCCTCGTCCTCGCGGTCACGCAGGTGACGGGCTCGCTCACGAGCGACCCGATCCTCATGTGGGGGTACCTGCTCGTCGCGATGATGCTCCTGCCGGGAGCCGCCCTGGCGGCCTTCGTCGAGCGGACCCGCTGGAGCTCTGTCGTCCTGGTCGTCGCGGCCTTCACCATCATCGTCATGGAGCTTCGGATGTGGCAGCTGTGGCAGGCATGAGCAAGCAGCCGGTGCACACCGCACCGGCCACCGACGACCGTCCGCCCGCCCGCGGTGCCGGGCTCCTCGTCGTCGCCGTCTACGTCGTCTTCGCGCTGGCGGCCTCCGCCCGCGCCGGCGTCCAGCTCGTGCGTGACGCGGCCGAGGCGCCACTGGCCTACGGGCTGTCGGGCTTCGCGGCCGTCGTCTACGTCCTCGCCGCGGTCGCCCTGGCCCACAACGGCCGCCGCATGCGCCGCCTGGCCTGGACCGCCGTCACCATCGAGCTCGTCGGTGTCCTCGCCGTCGGGATCCTCAGCGTCGCCCAGCCCGAGCTCTTCCCGCGGGACACCGTGTGGTCGCACTTCGGCAGCGGCTACGGCTACGTCCCGCTCGTCCTGCCCGTCCTCGGCCTGTTCTGGCTGTGGCGCTCGAGCCCCGGACGGGTGGCGCGCGCGAGCGAGAGCCGCTGACTCAGCGGCGCGCCAGCGCCCGGTTCACCGAGCCCGGCCACGTCGGGCCCTGGTAGACGAAGGCCGTGTAGGCCTGGAGCAGGTCCGCGCCGGCGTCGAGCATCCGGCGGGCGGAGGCGACGTCGTCGATGCCGCCGACCCCGACGACGAGCGCGTCCGTAGCGAGCCGCCCGCGCAGCAGCCGCACGACCTCCAGGGCGCGCGCCTGCAGCGGCCGGCCTGAGAGCCCGCCAGGCCCGTGGTCGTGGGTGATGGTCGTGTTCGTCGCGACGACCCCGGCGAGCGAGAGCTCGGTGACGAGGTCCGCGACGGCCGTGACGTCGTCGTCGTCGAGGTCCGGGGCCACCTTGACGAGGACCGGGACGCGGCGGCCGGCGGCGGCGTCCGCCTCCCGCTGCACCGCGGTGAGGATGGGGCGCAGCGCGTCGACGGACTGCAGGTCCCGCAGGCCGGGGGTGTTGGGGGAGGAGACGTTGACCGTGAGGTAGTCCGCCCAGCGCGCGAGGAGGCGGGCGCTGGTCGCGTAGTCACCCACGGCGTCGTCCACGGGCGTCACCCGCGACTTGCCGATGTTGACGCCGACGACGACGGACCGTCCCCGGCGGGTGCTGCGCAGCTGCCGCAGCCGCTCGGCCGCCGCCTCCGCACCCGCGTTGTTGAAGCCCATCCGGTTGCGCAGCGCCCCCTCCTCGGGGTGGCGCCACAGCCGCGGGCGGTCGTTGCCCGGCTGCGGGTGGGCGGTGATCGTCCCGACCTCGACGTGCCCGAAGCCGAGCATGTCCATGCCGAGCACCGAGCGGGCGTCCTTGTCCATGCCCGCAGCGAGCCCGACGACGCCGGGGACGGGGCGGCCGAGCGCCGTCGTCACCCGCGAGGCGGGCCGGCGCCCGAGGGTGCCGCGCACGGCGTCGGCCACGACGGGGGTGGCCGCGACGCCGCGGATGAGCCGCAGCGCGAGCTCGTGGGCCCGTTCGGGGTCGGCGCGGAGGAGGAGGGACCGGAAGACCAGGCGGTACAGGCGCACCCGGTAAGGGTAGCCAGCGCCGGAGGTCAGTCCCGCCGCTCGCCCCGCTTCACCTGGGGCTTGGGTGCGCGCAGGAAGCGCGGCTGGAAGAGCCGGCTGAAGGCGTAGATGCCGGTGAAGCGCGGGATCTGCTCCTCGCCGAAGCGCGCCTTGAGCTTGCGCTTGATGACGAGGGACAGGCCGATCGCAAAGGCGAGGGAGATCGCGAAGGCGACGTACATGACGACCATGCCGACGACGGCGACCTCGGGGACGATGTTCGCGAAGAACAGCAGGACGATCGAGGCCATCGCGAGCGGGAGGAAGTACTCGCTGGGGCTGAAGCGCGCGTCGACGTAGTCGCGCACCCAGCGGCGGACCGGGCCCTTGTCCCGCACGGGCAGGTAGCGCTCGTCGCCGGTGCGCATGGCCTCCTGCTGCTTGGCGTACATCTCGTTGCGCTGCCGGCGCGCCTCCGCCTTGGCGACCTTGCGGTCGGTCGGGACCAGCGGACGCTGGTTGCGCGCCTGGGCCTCCTTGCGCTTCGGCGTGGGGCGGCCCTTGCCCGCGGGCGTCACCTCCGGCGCGGGGGCGGGCGCCGGGGTCTCCTTCTTGCTCCGTCCGATCACCCCCCGAGGGTAGTCGACCGCGGGTGCTGCTCGGCGTCGCGCCCGGGTGCGGGTCCCGGTGGTGCGGGCGATAGTGGACGGCGCGGCGGGTCCCGCCCCACCGCCGCGAGCCGACCGACGAAGGGGAGCATCCATGAGTGCCACCGTCCGCGAGGTCGCCCCCGGCGTGCACCTCGTCTCCCACGCCCACGTCAACTGCTACCTCGTCGAGGACGACGACGGCGTCACGCTCGTTGACGCCGGCCTGCCCGCCGTCTGGCGGCCCCTGGGCGAGGCGATCCGCGCGATCGGGCGCCGTCCCCGGGACCTGCGGGCCCTCGTGCTCACCCATGCCCACTTCGACCACGTCGGTGTGGTCCGCAAGATCCAGGGGATCGGCGTGCCCGTGTGGGCCGCGGCCGCGGAGCACCACCTCGTGGCCCACCCCTTCTCCTACGCCCACGAGAACCCGCGGGCGCTCTACCCGATCCGTCACCCCGCGGCCCTGCCGATCCTCACCTCGATGCTCCTCGCCGGGCTGCCCCTCGTGCGCGGCACCACAGGCGTGCGCACCCTGCAGACCGGCGGGATCCTCGACGTCCCCGGCCGCCCGCACGTCATCGCCACCCCCGGCCACACCTACGGGCACGTCGCCCTCCACCTGCCGGACCGTGACGTCGTCATCTCCGGCGACGCCCTCGTCACGCTCGACCCCTACACCGCCCGGACCGGGCCCCGCATCGTCGCCGGGGCGGCGACGGCGGACTTCGCACTCAGCTTCGCCTCGCTCGACGCCATCGCGGACACCGGCGCCGGCACGGTGCTGCCGGGCCACGGTGAGCCGTGGACGGAGGGCGCCCGCTCCGCCGTCGAGCACGCGCGCGCCGCCGGGGCGGCCTGACCCGACGCGCCGGCCGCCGTTAGGCTGCCGGGGTGACCATCGAGGACCTGACCACCCGCACCGCCGCCGAGTTCCCCCGCATCCGCAGCGACCTCGAGTCGCTCGTGCGCATCCCCAGCGTCTCGGCGCCCGCCTTCGACCCCCAGCACCTGGAGGACAGCGCCGCCGCCGTCGCGCAGCTGTTCCGCGACGCCGGGCTGCCCGAGGTCGAGGTCGTGCGCGTCACCGGCCCCGACGGCCGCCCCGGTGCACCCGCCGTGCTCGCCCACAAGCCCGCCCCGGCCAGCGCGCCCACCGTCCTCCTCTACGCCCACCACGACGTCCAGCCCCGGGCGACCCGGCCGGCTGGACCTCCCCGCCCTTCGAGCCCACCGAGCGGGACGGGCGGCTCTACGGCCGCGGCGCCGCCGACGACAAGGCCGGGATCATGGCCCACGTCGGGGCGCTGCGCGTGCTCGGTGACGAGCTCGGCGTCGGCGTCACCGTCTTCAGCGAGGGCGAGGAGGAGATCGGCTCCCCGACCTTCCGCACCTTCCTCGAGACCTACCGGGACCGCCTGGCCGCCGACGTCATCGTCGTCGCGGACTCCTCCAACTGGAAGGTCGGCGTCCCCGGCCTCACCACCTCCCTGCGCGGGCTCGTCGACTGCACCGTCGAGCTGTCCGTCCTCGACCACGCCGTCCACTCCGGCATGTTCGGCGGCCCCGTCCTCGACGCGCTCACGCTCATGTCGCGCCTCGTCGCCACCCTCCACGACGACGACGGGAACGTCGCCGTCCCCGGCCTCGTCGCGACCGACCACGCGGACGTCGACTACCCGGAGGCCGACTTCCGGGCCGACGCCGGTGTGCTCGACGGCGTCCGCCTCGCCGGCACCGGCCCGCTCGCCGCGCGGCTGTGGACCAAGCCGGCGATCTCGGTCATCGGCCTGGACGCCACGAGCGTGGACCACGCCTCCAACACCGTCATCCCCTCGGCGCGGGCCAAGCTCTCCATGCGCATCGCGCCCGGGCAGGACCCCGCCGCCGCCGAGCGCGCCCTGCACGACCACCTCGTGGCCAGCGCCCCCTTCGGCGCGCGCGTCACCGTGACGCCGGGGGAGACCGGGCAGGCCTTCCAGGCGCCGGAGGACTCCGCGGCCATGCAGGCCGCCCGCTGGGCCTTCACCACCGCGTGGGGCACCGAGCCGGTCGACCTCGGCGTGGGCGGTTCGATCCCGTTCATCGCCGACCTCGCCGAGGTGTACCCGCAGGCTGCGATCCTCGTCACCGGCGTGGAGGACCCCGACTCCCGGGCGCACTCGGAGAACGAGTCGGTGCACCTCGGGGAGCTGGAGAAGGTCGTCCTCGCCGAGGCGCTGCTCCTCGCCCGCCTCGCCGACCGCCTGTGACCGCGCCCCGCCACGGAGAGGAGGCACCGTGCGCCTGCTCCTGAGCCCCGGGCGCCTGTCCGGCGCCCTGAGCGCGGCCCAGGTCGCCGCCGCCGTGCGCCGCGGCTGGCTGCACACTGCCCCCGGTACCGACGTCCGCGCGCTGCCGATGTCCGACGGCGCGGCGGGCCTGCTCGACGCCGTCCAGACCGCGTGCGGCGGGGAGCTCGTCTCGGTCACCGCCCGCGGGCCCCTCGGGGAGCCGGTGCCGGCCACCCTCCTCCACGTCCCCGGCACCGGGGGCGGCACCGCCTACGTCGAGGCCGGGCAGGTCCTCGGCCGCCAGCTCGTCGCGCCCGGCCAGGAGCTGCGGCACGCCGAGGAGGGCAGCAGCGCCGGCCTCGGTGAGCTGCTCCTCGCCGCCCGTGAGCTCGGGGCCGGGCGCGTCGTCGTCGGCGTGGGGGAGGCGGCCACGCACGACGGCGGCGCCGGCCTGGTCCGGACGCTCGCCGGCGCGGACGCCGGGGACGAGATCGACGCCGACGTGCTGGCGGCCGCCCACGCCGTGCTCGCCGGCGCCGACGTGGTCGTCGCCGCCGCCACGCAGGTGCCCCTCCTCGGGCTGCACGGCGCCGGCGCGCTCCTGTCCGACCGTCTCGGTCCCGCCGAGGCGCAGCGGCTGGACACCCGGGCCGGCGAGCTCGCCGCCCACCTGGACCGCCTCGGGCGCGCCCTGCCCGCCCGGACCGCGCTGCTGCCCGCGCCCGGCGGGCACGGCGCCGCGGCGCGTCCCGGACGCACCGACGGGTCCGGCGCCGGGGGAGGGGCGGCCCACGCCCTCACGGTGCTGGGCGGGCGGCTGCTCCACGGTCCCGACGTCGTCGCCGCCGCCATCGGCCTGCCGGAGGCGGTGGGGAGCGCCGACGTCGTCCTCACCGCGACCGCGGTCCTGGACGCCCCCGCGGTCGACACCTCCGTCGTCGCCACGGTGGGACGAGCCGCGATGGAGCTGGGGCTGCCCGTCGTCGTCCTCGCCGAGGAGGTCCACACCTCGCGGCGCGAGGTCGCCCGCGCGGGGATCAGCGCCACCTACGCCACGGGCACCACGGGGGTCGAGGGGCTCGAGGCCTGGGCCGTACGTCTTGCGCGCACCTGGGCGCTCGAGGCGTAGGCTGGACGGGAACAACTGCGGCCGCGCCGTGGTTGGCCCGGTTGTACTGCCCCAAAGACAGCGGAGATGTGAGCATGAGCGAGACGACGGCTACGACGCCCACCGAGGTCCCGACGCACGAGATCGAACTCACCGACGTCGCCGCCCAGAAGGTCAAGACCCTTCTCGCGCAGGAGGGCCGTGACGACCTGCGGCTGCGGATCGCCGTGCAGCCCGGTGGCTGCTCCGGCCTCATCTACCAGCTCTACTTCGACGAGCGCCTGCTCGACGGCGACGCCGTGCGCAACTTCGGTGGCGTCGAGGTCATCGTCGACCGGATGAGCGTGCCCTACCTCGCCGGCGCGACGATCGACTTCGCCGACACCATCGAGAAGCAGGGCTTCACGATCGACAACCCGAACGCGGGCGGCTCCTGCGCGTGTGGCGACTCCTTCCACTGAGACACGCGGATCTCACGCCGCGGCCCGTTGGGACCAGGGTTACACCCCTGGCCCGGCGGGCCGTTTCGCGTACCAGGGCAGTGTTAGCGGTAAGGTGGCCGGAGGGACGTAGGTCCTGTCTGAAATGCCCTAAACGCGTCGTGTCGGAAGGTCTTGAAGTGCGATCACCGTCCTCCGGTAGCCGCTCGCCCCGCGGTTGGCGACTGGTAGTCCTGGGCCTTGTGGCGGCCCTCACCCTCGCCGGCTGTGCCGAGCTCGGCGCCCCGCGGAACGGCTTCCTGCCCTCCGAGCCGGGCTTGACCGACAAGACCGAGTCGATCATCAACCACTGGAGCGGCGCCTGGGTCGCCGCCCTCGCCGTCGGCGTCATCGTGTGGGGCCTGACGATCTGGTGCATCGTGGCCTACCGCAAGCGCAAGAACGACAACACGCTGCCGGTCCAGCTGCGCTACCACGTGCCGCTCGAGCTCATGTACGTCGTCGTGCCGATCCTCATGATCGGGGTGCTGTACTTCTACTCCACCCAGGTCACCCACGAGCTCACGGACACGAGCGAGGAGCCGGACCTCACGATCCAGGCCTACGGCAAGCAGTGGAGCTGGGACTTCAACTACATCGACGACGGCGTCTTCTCCGAGGGCGGCCGCGTCCAGCTCACTGGTGAGGAGGGCGTCGAGGAGACCCTCCCGACCCTCTACCTGCCGGTCGGGGAGACCGTCGAGTTCATCGTCGACTCCCGCGACGTCCAGCACTCGTTCTGGATCCCCGCCTTCCTCTTCAAGATCGACATGATCCCCGGGCACACCAACGTCTTCCAGGTGACGCCGCAGGAGGAGGGGCACTACCAGGGCAAGTGCGCCGAGCTGTGCGGCGAGTTCCACTCGGAGATGCTCTTCAACGTCGAGGTCGTCGACCGTGCGACCTACGACGCCCAGATGGATGCGCTGCGGGAGGCCGGCAACGTCGGCGTCCGCGGTGAGGAGTACAACCGCGTGTACGACCAGCGCGGCTACCTGCAGGACGGGACGGTAAACAACTGATGGCCACCACCGACGAGGCACGCCCCCAGCTCGTTCCCGGGCTGCGACCGGAGCGTCAGAGCCTGGGCCGCACGGTCGTCAGCTGGGTGACGTCGACGGACCACAAGGTCATCGGCTATCTCTACCTCATCACCGCCTTCCTCTTCTTCCTCATCGGCGGCGTGCTCGCCATGGCGATGCGCCTGGAGCTCTTCGACCCCGGCATGGCGCTGTTCCAGTCCAAGGAGCAGTACAACCAGTTCTTCACCATGCACGGCACGATCATGCTGTTCCTGTTCGCGACGCCGCTGTTCACCGGCTTCGGGAACGTCTTCGTGCCGCTGCAGATCGGCGCCCCTGACGTCGCCTTCCCGCGGCTCAACATGTTCAGCTACTGGCTGTTCCTCTTCGGTGGGCTCATCGCGCTGGCCGGCTTCCTCACCCCCAAGGGCGCGGCGAGCTTCGGCTGGACGGCCTACACGCCACTCTCGCTCGAGCCGTTCTCACCGGGTCTCGGTGGCAACCTGTGGGTCCTCGGCATCGCGCTGACCGGTTTCGGCACGATCTTCGGCTCGGTCAACTTCGTCGCCACGATCATCACGATGCGCATGCCCGGCATGACGATGTTCCGGATGCCCATCTTCACCTGGAACATCCTCATCACCTCGCTGCTCGTCCTCATGGCGTTCCCGGTCCTCGCGGCCGCGCTGTTCGGGCTGGCCTTCGACCGCGTCCTCGGCGGGCAGATCTACAACCCGGAGAGCGGCGGTGCCCTGCTGTGGCAGCACCTCTTCTGGTTCTTCGGTCACCCCGAGGTGTACGTCATCGCGCTGCCGTTCTTCGGGATCGTCAGCGAGATCTTCCCGGTCTTCGCCCGCAAGCCGATCTTCGGCTACAAGGGCATCGTCTTCGCGACGATCGCGATAGCCGCCCTGTCGATGACCGTGTGGGCGCACCACATGTACACGACCGGCGGAGCGCTGCTCGACTTCTTCGCCCTCATGACGATGCTCATCGCGGTGCCCACCGGCGTGAAGTTCTTCAACTGGGTCGGCACACTGTGGCGGGGCAAGCTCACCTTCGAGACGCCGATGCTGTGGTCGCTCGGCTTCCTCGTCACCTTCCTCTTTGGCGGTGTCACCGGCATCATCCTCGCGAGCCCGGCGATGGACTTCCAGGTCCACGACTCCTACTTCGTCGTCGCGCACTTCCACTACACCGTCTTCGGCACCGTGGTCTTCGCGATGTTCGCCGGCTTCTACTTCTGGTGGCCCAAGATGACCGGCCGGATGCTCAACGAGCGTCTGGGCAAGGTCCACTTCTGGATGCTGTTCTTCGGCTTCCACGGCACCTTCCTCATCCAGCACTGGCTCGGCGCGCAGGGCATGCCCCGCCGCTACCCCGACTACATGGTCGAGGACGGGTTCACGCTGATGAACCAGGTCTCCACCGCCGGCGCCGCGCTGCTCACGCTGTCCACGCTGCCGTTCCTGTGGAACGTCTACGTCACCTCGCGCGGCCCGCGCACCGTGTTCGTCGACGACCCGTGGGGCTTCGCCAACTCCCTCGAGTGGGCCACGAGCTGCCCGCCGCCGCGGCACAACTTCACCTCCCTGCCCCGGATCCGTTCCGAGCGTCCCGCCTTCGACCTGCACCACCCCGAGGTCGCAGCGATGGACCAGGCGGCGGTGCCGGACCAGGGTGTCCTCGAGCAGGCACTGGGCGACGCCCAGCGCACCGGCGGCGGGGACGCCGCGTCCCAGCCGCAGCCGGGACGCACGTCCACGGCCACGCTCGAGCGTGAGGACGACGACGAGAAGAAGGGCAAGGCCTGATGGCACGCGAGCACGACCGCGCACCCGGCGAGCAGTCCGCCGAGCACCCCAAGCCGCTGGGCGTCGAGAAGTGGCTGTTCATCGCCGGCGTCGCCTTCTTCCTCCCCGTGGGCCTGGTCTACGGCTTCTGGACGGGTTGGGAGCCGATCGGGACGGTCGCCCTGCTCCTCCTCGTCGGGCTGTACGGCCTCTCCGGCTTCTACCTGGCGCTGGTGGCCCGTCGCGTCGACCCGCGCCCGGAGGACAACCCGGTCAGCGACGTCGACGAGCACGCCGGTGAGATCGGCGTGTACGCGCCGCACTCCTGGTGGCCGCTCGTCCTCGGCGTCGCCGCGGCGCTGGCCTTCGCCGGTGTGGCGGTCGGCTGGTGGATCTTCGGGATCGGCATCGCCGTCGGCGTCGTCGGCCTCGTGGGTCACACCTACGAGTTCTCGCGGGGCCCGCACGCGCACTGAGCCGGACCCCTCACACGTCCCTGAACGGGCGGCACTCCACCAGGAGTGCCGCCCGTTCGGCATTCCCGTGGGCAGCCCGGGGCCGGGGGACGCACACCCGGCACGTGGTGAGGAGCCCGGACGTGCGTTGAGACGACCGCAGGGGCGTCACACACGAGGCGTGGCGCGACGTCGGGTCCGGAAACGCGACGAGGGTCCGGACGGGCGGAGGGCGAGAGCGGGCCGGCGGCCGCGAGCAGGCAGCTGCGTCTCTAGGACGCACCTCCGGTACCCCAGCGTCGCGCGGGACGTGCGTCCAGAGGTCCGGACGTGCGTCCTAGGCGAGGCACCCAGACGGGGCACCGCCCAGGGACCGCCGCACCTCTGCGGGCGGTACGGGGGCGTCGGACCACCGTCCACGGGGTGAGCCCGCCCGTCGGGGTGCGCGCGCGCTCAGGGCGGGCGGGCAGCTGCGTCTCTGGGACGCACCTCCGGTACCTCCGTGGCGTGCGGCAGGGGCGTCCAGCGGTCGGGAGGCGCGTACCAGGCACAGGCGCAGGCACAGAGGCACGCAAAAGCCCGGCACCCCCCCTGGGGGCTGCCGGGCCTTCGCGGGCGCTACAGGGGCGTCAGACGACCGTCACGGGGGTGATGAGACCCGCCGTCTGGGTGCGCGCGCGCTCGAGGCGAGCGGCGACGTCGCGCCAGTTGACGATGTTCCAGAACGCCTTGACGTAGTCCGCCTTGACGTTGAGGTAGTCGAGGTAGAAGGCGTGCTCCCACATGTCGAGCATGAGCACCGGGGTCAGGCCCAGCGGGACGTTGCCCTGCTGGTCGAAGAGCTGGAAGATCGACAGCTTCTGGCCGATCGAGTCCCAGCCCAGGACGGACCAGCCGGAGCCCTGGATGCTCGTCGCGTTGGCGGTGAACTGCGCCTTGAAGCCCTCGAAGGAGCCGAGCTGGTCCTTGATGGCCTCGGCGAGCTCGCCCTCGGGCTCACCGCCACCCTCGGGAGAGAGGTTGTTCCAGAAGACCGTGTGGTTGACGTGGCCGCCGAGGTTGAACGCGAGGTTCTTCTCGAGCAGGTTGATCGCGGCGTTGTCGCCGCTCTCGCGGGCCGCGGCCAGCTTCTCGAGGGCGGTGTTCGCACCGTCGACGTAGGTTTTGTGGTGCTTGGAGTGGTGCAGCTCCATGATCTTGCCGCTGATGTGCGGCTCGAGGGCGCTGTAGTCGTACGGGAGCTCCGGCAGGGTGTACACGGTCATGTGTCTCCTCCTCAGGTCGTCCCGGTGCGGGAACGCACCGGCCTACATATGGCATGTGCCCGGCAGTGATGCCGGGCACATGCACTCATCGGTCTAACCTACGACGATGTCGGGTTGTTCCGCCCGTCGGTTCCAGCGCCGATGGACGCGCGCTCCTCGGGACGGTCGAAGGCCTCACGCAGGCCCCCGGACTCGACCTCGGCGTGGTTGCCGTTGCCGTTGCCGTGGGCGCCGTGCTCGGCGTTCGCAGCGGCCAGCTCGGCCGGGGTCGCCGGCTCGACACGGTCCTCGTAGAGGAAGCGGGACAGGCGCAGGAGCGGCTTGTCCTTGGCGGCGCCGGGGCGGCGCACACCGTTCTCGTCCTCGGGCGGCTCGATCTCGAGCATGCGGTCCGCCTCGTGGTGGACGAGCAGCCAGCGCTCCTCCTGCGTGAGGGGCTGGTGCACCTCGAGGAACTCACCGGTGGGCATGCGCACGATGCGGCCGGTCTCGTGGCCGTGGAGCGCGAGCTCGCGGTCACGGCGCTGCAGCGAGAGGCAGATGCGCTTGGTGAGCCAGAACGCGAAGACCGGCGCGACGAAGAAGGCGACGCGCAGGAACCACGTGATGCCGTTGAGCGACAGCTCGAAGTGCGTGGCGACGAGGTCGTTGGAACCGGCGACGTTGAGCACCATGAAGGCGGTGACGATCGCGACACCGACGGCGGTACGGGTCGGTGCGTTGCGCGGACGGTCCAGGACGTGGTGCTCGCCGCGGTCCTTGGTGACGGCCGCCTCGAGGAAGGGCCACGCGGCCAGGGCGGTGAACAGGATGCCCGGTACGACGACACCCGGGATGAGCACGTTGAGCGACAGCACGTAGCCGAAGATCGTGAACTCGGCGAAGCCCGGCATCAGCCGCAGCGCGCCCTCGAGGAAGAGCATGTACCAGTCGGGCTGGGCACCCGCGCCCACTGGCGAGGGGTCGTAGGGCCCGTGGGTCCACACCGGGTTGATCGACACGAGGCCGCCGAGGAGGGCGAGGAAGCCGAAGACGATGAAGAAGAAGCCACCGGCCTTCGCGGCGTACACCGGCAGGACCGGGTAGCCCACGACGTTCTTCTCCGTCTTGCCGGGCCCGGGGTACTGCGTGTGCTTGTGCACGACGACGAGGATGAGGTGGACCGTCACCAGCGCGATGATCAGGCCGGGCACGACGAGGATGTGGATGGTGAACAGGCGCGGGACGATGTCGGTTCCCGGGAACTCCCCGCCGAAGAGGGCGAGGGAGGCGTAGGACCCGATGATCGGGATGGCTCGCGCGACGCCGTCGGCGATGCGCAGGCCGTTGCCCGACAGGACGTCGTCGGGCAGGGAGTAGCCGGAGAAGCCGGCGAGGAGCGCGAGGATCATCAGCGAGAATCCGACGAGCCAGTTGAGCTCACGGGGCTTGCGGAAGGCGCCGGTGAAGAAGACGCGGAGCATGTGGGCGACGATCGACGCCACGAACAGCAGCGCTGCCCAGTGGTGGATCTGGCGCATGAGCAGGCCGCCGCGCACCTCGAAGGAGATGCGCAGGGTCGAGGCGAAGGCCTCGGACATCGCCACGCCCTGCATCGCCTCGGGCAGTGCGTCCTCGGGGTAGGTGATGTGACCCATGCTGGGCACGAAGAACATCGTGAGGAAGAAGCCCGACAGCACCAGGACGATGAAGCTGTAGAGCGCGACCTCGCCGAGGAGGAAGGACCAGTGGTCCGGGAAGACCTTGCGCGCGAACTCCTTGACGGCCTTGCCGATGCCCGTGCGCTGGTCGAGGTAGTCAGCGGCCGGTGCCGCCTTGCTGGGCTTGCGAGCCGTGGTCGTGCTCATCGGTTCTCATCCATTCGCTCGCGCTCCCAGAAGCTCGGGCCCACGGTCTCGTGGAAGTCCGAGCGGGCCACGAGGTAGCCCTCGGTGTCCACGGTGATGGGGAGCTGCGGAAGGGCGCGCTTGGCCGGTCCGAAGACCACCTTCGCCTCGTTGGCGATGTCGAAGGTGGACTGGTGGCAGGGGCACAGCAGGTGGTGCGTCTGCTGCTCGTAGAGAGCGACGGGGCAGCCCACGTGGGTGCAGACCTTGGAGTAGGCGACGATGCCGTCGTAGCTCCAGTCCCGGCGCTCGGGGGAGATGTTGAGCTCGGAGGGGTCGATGCGCGTCATGAACACGACCGCCTTGGCCTTCTCCTCCAGGTAGTGCTCCTGGTCGCTGATGCCGTGGGGGATCACCTGGAAGGCGGACCCGTTGGTGACGTCGGCGGCGCGGATGAGGCGGTTGTCCGGGTCGGTCGCGAGGCGGCGGCCCATCGAGCCGTCCGGCAGGCGGCCACCGGTGCCCTCGGGGACGTCGCCCCAGGCGGTGTAGCGGAACTTGCGGGTGTCCCACGACGGGCTGAGCTCACCGACGAGCGGGACGACGAAGGGCAGCGGCGCGAGGGCCGCGGCACCGACGAGGGCGCCCTTGAGGACGGGACGACGGGCGATGCCGGCCTCGGCGACACCGGTCTCGAGCATCGTCACGGCCTGCTCACGGACCTCGGGGGAGGAGGCGGCGGGCTTGCGCTGCTCGACGTACTCGGTGTTCGACATGAGGGTCTTGGACCAGTGGACCGCGGCGAGGCCGATCCCCAGCATGCCCAGACCCAGCCCGACGCCGAGCGCGATCGTGGAGAGGCGCACGTCCAGGAGGGTCGTCCCGACCGGGATGAAGAGGAAACCGACGACCCCGCCGACGGAGGCGAGGATCGAGACGAGCAGAAGGGTGACGACCTGGCGCTCGGCGCGCTTGGCGGCCTTGGGGTCGCGGTCGGCCATGCGCTCGGGGTGGTGCGGCAGACCCGGGTCCTCGAAACGCTCGGGGACGTCGGCGACCGGTGCCCCGCCCGTGGCGGGGGTCAGGTCACCAGAGGGACGATTCGTGCTCACGAGGACCGTGCTCCCATCCACACTGCGATACCGATGATGCCGCCGATGCCGACGAGCCAGACCCAGAAGCCCTCGGAGACGGGACCGAGGTTGCCCAGCGAGAAGCCGCCGGGGGAGACCTCACGCTGCTCCATGATGTAGGCGATGACGTCGCGGGCGCCCTCGTCGGTCACCGAGGCCTCGTTGAAGATCGGCATGGACTGCGGGCCGATGCGCATGGCCTCCCAGATCTGGGTGGGCGTCGCGTCGTCGAGCGGCGGGGCGACCTTGCCCTCGGTCAGCGCACCACCGGCGCCGACGGCGTTGTGGCACATCGAGCAGTTCGTGCGGAACAGCTCCATGCCGTTCGCGGCGTCACCGAGCTCGGGGTCGACCTGCTCGTCGGAGGGGATGGCCGGGCCCGGGCCGAGGCTGGCGACGTACGCGGCGAGCGCGGCCGTCTGCTCCTCGTTCATCTGCGGGTCCTTGCGCTCCGCCTGCGGGGAGTTGTTGGCCATCGGCATGCGGCCGGTGGAGACCTGGAAATGCACGGAGGCGGCACCCACGCCGACCAGCGACGGCGCGAGGTCGGTGCCCTGGGCGTCCAGGCCGTGGCAGGTGGAGCAGTTCGAGCGGAACAGCGCCTCGCCTTCCTCGATCATGTCCTGGCTGGCGGCCTGCGCGTTGGCCGGCTCGGAGGTGACGGCTGAGTACGCCACCCCCGTGAGGATCAGGGCCAGGAGCAGGAGGACGACCGGCGCGAGCCGGTGCCTCCTGCTGGCGGCGAGTGCCTTCACGGTGATGTGTCCTTCTCTGGCGTTGCGGGTGGAACGGGGGCGGGTCGCCGGTGCTCTAGAACATCTCGAGGAAGTAGATGATGAAGAACATCGCGACCCAGACGACGTCGACGAAGTGCCAGTAGTAGGACACGACGACCGCGCCGGTGGCCTCGTAGTGGCCGAAGCGGTTGGCCGCGAACGAGCGGCCGAGGATGAAGAGGAAGGCGATGAGGCCGCCGAGCACGTGGAGGGCGTGGAAGCCCGTCATGATGTAGAAGACCGAGCCGTAGGGGCTGGAGGACACCGTGATGCCGTGCGAGACGAGCTCGGCGTACTCGAAGGTCTGACCGGCGACGAAGAACGCGCCCATGATGAAGGTGAGGACGAACCACTCCTCCATGCCCCAGCGGCGCACGTCCAGCAGCTTGCCGGTGCGGCGCGGCTGGAAGCGTTCGGCGGCGAACACACCCATCTGCGCGGTCACGGAGCTGGCGACGAGGACCAGGGTGATGGTCAGTGCCCAGGGGATGTTGAGCATCGAGTAGTTCTCGGGCCAGATCTCCGCCGACACCGACCGGTGGGTGAAGTACATGGCGAAGAGACCAGCGAAGAACATCAGCTCGCTGGACAGCCACACGATGGTGCCGACCGACACTGCGTTCGGCCGGTTGACGTTCACGTGGGGGGCGCTCGGAGCAGCCGTAGTAGACGACACGATTGCCATTATGGCCCGAAAGTTCACGTGGGTGACCACTCCGGGCGCGTGCGATTCCTCCCGAGCCTCCGCCTCAGGCTAGGAGTTCCGCGACATCTCGCGCCTGAGTCCTTGGTCCCGATCCGGTCACGACACAACACGCCGGTGGGGCCGGTGTCCGCTTCGTCTCATTCATGGCGACGACGGCGTGGTCGCGGCCGCGGCTTGTGCGCCCTGGTCCCGCGGCGTGACTACCATTCGAGGAGGTCACCGCGCCTCGCGGTGTGTACCGAGCGAACCTGGAGGACGACGATGACGCCCGCGCAGCCCGACGCAGCCGCGACCACCGACACCGACGTCGTGGACGTGCTGCTCTACAGCGACGACGTCACGACCCGTGAGCAGGTCCGCCGGGCCATCGGCCGCCGTGCCGCGGTCGACGTCCCCCGGATCCGGTGGACGGAGGCGGCCACGCACGAGGGTGTGGTGATGAAGGCCAGGGAGGGTGACTTCGCACTCATCGTGCTCGACGGCGAGGCGGCCAAGGCCGGCGGCATGGCCGTGAGCCGCGAGCTGAAGAGCGAGATGTACCAGTGCCCGCCCGTCGTCATCCTCACCGCCCGCCCGCAGGACGCGTGGCTGGCGACGTGGGCGCAGGCCGACGCGATCGTCCAGGCGCCGATCGACCCGATCGAGATCCAGGAGGCCGTGGCCGGACTGCTGCGCTCGGGCGGTCGTCGGTGACGGTGGAGGGCGTCGAGCCGGTCCAGCCCACGTGGGCGGACGTCATCACCTCCCTCGTCGCCGGGGAGCACCTCAGCGCCACGCAGACCGGCTGGGCGATGGACCAGGTGATGTCGGGCCTGGCCAGTCCCGTCCAGCTCGCCGGCTTCCTCATTGCGCTGCGGGCCAAGGGGGAGACGGTGGCCGAGCTCACCGGCCTGGCCGACGTCATGCTCGAGCACTCGGTGCCGATCGACGTCCCTGACGACGTCGTCGACATCGTCGGTACGGGCGGGGACCGCGCCCGGACGGTCAACATCTCCACGATGTCCTCCCTCGTCATCGCGGGCGCGGGGGTACCCGTGGTCAAGCACGGCAACCGGGCCTCGAGCTCGGCGAGCGGCTCCGCCGACGTCCTGGAGGCGCTTGGCGTCCGCCTCGACATGTCCGTCCCCCAGGTGGAGGCGGTCTTCCGCGAGGTCGGGATCACCTTCTGCTTCGCGCAGACCTTTCACCCCTCGTTCCGGCACACCGCCGTCGCCCGCCGGGAGCTCGCCGTCGCCACGGCCTTCAACGTGCTCGGCCCGCTCACCAACCCGGCCCGCCCGCGGGCCGCCGCGATCGGCGTCGCCGACCGGCGTATCGCCCCCCTCGTCGCGGGTGTGCTCGCCCGCCGGGGGACGCGCGGGCTCGTCTTCCGCGGCGAGGACGGCCTGGACGAGCTGACGACGACGGCGCCCAGCCGGGTGTGGCACGTCGCCGACGGCGAGGTGACGGAGCACCTCCTCGACACCCGGGAGGTCTTCGGCCTCGCGCCGGCGACCATCGCCGACCTGCGCGGCGCGGACGCCGGCTTCAACGCCGGGGTCGCCCGGGAGATCCTCGACGGCGCCACCGGACCCGTCCGCGACGCCGTGATGCTCAACTCCGCCGCCGCGCTCGTCGCGCACGGCACCCTCCCCGGCACGGGGGCCGACGACGGTGACCTCGTCACCCGGCTGCGTGCCGGGATGGACCTGGCCGCCGCGGCCATCGACGAGGGACGGGCGCGCGGCGTGCTCGACCGGTGGGCGGCGGCCAGCGCCGCCCTCTGACGCGGACGGCACCGGCCGTCCGCGAGACCGTCGGCGGGTTCCCGCCGACACCGAGACGAAGGAGACCCCATGCTCACCGCCATCGTCCTCATCGACACCGACGCCTCACGCGTGCCCGAGGTCGCCAAGGAGGTCGCCGAGCTGGACGGGATCAGCGAGGTCTACTCGGTCACCGGCGACGTCGACCTCATCGCGCTGGCGCGGGTGCGCCGCCACGAGGACCTGGCCGACGTCGTCGCCGACCGCGTGGGCAAGGTCAAGGGCGTGACCAACACCCGCACCTACATCGCCTTCCAGGCCTACTCCAAGCACGACCTCGAGTCGGCCTTCGCCATCGGCCTGGGCGACTGACGCCGCCCCCGCTCCCGGCTAGGCGGTCGGGGGCAGGGGGTACTTGGCGGCGCCGTCCACGGGCCACGCGAGCGGCTCGTCGCCCTCCTCGTGCTGGACCAGGCGCGTGGCGGGGTGCTCGATCCAGTCCGCGATGAGCTCGGCCTCCTCCGAGCCGGAGGCACCGAGGACGGTGGAGGGCGCCGGGACCTCCTCACCGGTCGCGACGAGGGCGTCGATGGTCGGCATCGGGTTGACCCCGCGGGGCACCGTGCCGGTGGCGGCGAGCCGGCCGTACCGCACGAGCACGACCTCCCAGCCGCCGTCCTCGGTGCGCCGCGCGGCCACGAGCTGCGGGCTGCGCCACAGCGGGCGCAGGCGCTGCGTGCGCCGCGCCGCGACGAGGTAGGCACGCAGCCGGTCACGCTCGGCGGCCGCCTCCTCGTAGCGCTGCTGCCCCGCGAGCGTGCTGATCCGGGCGCGCAGCGCGGCCACGACGGGCCCAGCCGCGGAGGTGAGGCCCGCCCGCACGGAGTCGGCGACCTCCGCGTACTCCTCCAGGCTCTGGGCCCCGGTGCACGGGGCACCGCAGCGGCCCATCTCGGCCAGGGCGCAGGCGCGGGCCTCGGCCGAGGGGACGACGGGCAGGCGCTGGCTGCAGCGCCGCACGGTGAAGGCCTCCTCCAGCGCCTCGAGCGCCGACTGCGCGGCGGCCCGGGAGGCGAAGGGGCCGATCGCCTCCGCGCTGCGCCCGGCGGGCACGCTGCGGACGATCGACAGACGCGGGAAGGGCTCGTCGGTGAGCCTGATCCACGGACGGCGGTGCGGCTTGCGGGAGCGGCGGTTGTAGGGAGGGTCGAGCTCGGCGATGAGCCGCAGCTCCCGCACCGCTGCCTCGAGCTCGGTGGCGCACGGGATGGGACGGACCTCCTGGGTGAGGTCGACCATCTCCCCGATGCGCTTGCGCTTCTCCGCGGCGGTGAAGTAGGACCGCACCCGCCGGCGCAGGTTGACGGCCTTGCCCACGTAGAGCACCTCGCCCCCGGGGCCCAGGAACTGGTAGACGCCGGGACCGGTGGGCAGGGAGTCGGCGAGGGTGGCCTTGCGGCGCCGCTTGTGGGGGACGGGGTCCCCCAGGGTGGCGAGGTCCTCGAGGTGGGTGGCTCCGAGCGGCGCGAGCCGGCCGAGCAGGCCGTGGAGGACGTCCACCGTGGCCCGTGCGTCGTGCAGTGCGCGGTGGTCGGGGCTGGTGGTGGCACCGAAGAGGGCGGCGAGCGTGCCGAGCTTGTTGTTGGGCGCCTCGTCGCGCGTGACGGTGCGGCGAGCCAGGGCGACGGTGTCGACGACGGCGGGTGAGGGCCACGGCATGTCGAGACGTGAGGCGGCCGCGCGGAGGAAGCCGACGTCGAAGCGGGCGTTGTGCGCGACGAGCACGGTGGTGGGGCCGAAGCCGGCAAACTCGAGGAAGGCGGGCAGCACCTCCCCGATCCGTGGCGCGCCGACCAGCATGGCGTCGGTGATGCCGGTGAGGACGGTGATCATCGGCGGGACGGGCCCGCCGGGGTCCACGAGGGTCTGGAACTCCCCGAGGACCTCGCCGCCGCGCACCTTGACCGCGCCGACCTCGGTGATCGCGCACTGGGTGGGGGAGCCGCCGGTGGTCTCGAGGTCGACGACGACGAAGGTGACCTCCGACAGCGGCACGCCGATCTCGTCGAAGCCGATCTGGAGCGGCGTCCCGGCCCCGGCGCGGGTGGCGCCCTCGAGGTCCAGCCGACCACCGGGGGCGGGAGCAAGCAGGTTCGCGGTCACGAGTCCGACCGTACGTGCGACCACCGACAAGCCACCGGTGCCGTGCCGAGACCCGCGATGTCAGAGGTCGCCCCTACGGTCACGGCATGATCATCGACTGCGACTCCTGCACCATGCGGACCATCGCCTGCGACGACTGCGTGGTCAGCTTCCTCACCGGCCCCGGCCGCGAGCAGGCGCCAGGGGCCCGTGACCTCGGGGAGGACGAGCGGACGGCGCTGGCCGTCCTCGCCGACAGCGGGCTCGTGCCGCCGCTGCGGCTGCGGCGGGCCGGGACGGCCTGAGCCCGTGCCCGCCCACCGCGCCCGGGACCCGGCGGCGGTGTGCCGCGCCCCGCACGTGCCACGGCCGGTACCCGCGCGGTCGCGGGCACCGGCCGTGGAGGTCGGGTCGAGGACGTCAGCCGCGGGCGGCGGCGGGCGCCTCGGCGTAGAGGTCGTCGATGGTCTCCGCGTAGTCGCGGAGCACCGCGTTGCGTCGCACTTTCATCGAGGGCGTGAGGTAGCCGTTGTCCACGGTGAAGTCCTCGTCGAGGATGACGAACTTCCGGATGGACTCGGCGCGCGAGACCTTCTTGTTCGTCCGGTCGATCTCCATCTGGATGTGTTCACGGACGAGCGGGTCCTGGGCGGCCTCCTCGACCCTCATCGGCTCCTTGCCGTGGTTCTTCAGCCAGCTGGGCAGCATCTCGGCGTCGAGCGTGATGAGCATGCTGATGAAGTGCCGGCGGTCGCCGATCGCCAGGCACTGGGAGATCAGCGGGTGGGCGCGCGTGGGGTCCTCGAGCTGGCTGGGTGCCACATTCTTGCCCCCGGCCGTCACGATGATCTCCTTCTTGCGGCCGGTGATCGTCAGGCAGCCGTCCTCGTCGAGCTGTCCGACGTCGCCGGTGTGGAACCAGCCGTCGGAGAAGGCCTCCGCGGTCGCCTCGGGGTTGTTGTGGTAGCCGCGGAACACCGCGATCCCCTTGGCGAGGATCTCGCCGTCGTCGGCGATCCTGATGCCGCAGCCGGGCAACGGGGTGCCCACGGTGCCGATCTTCACGCGTCCGGGACGCGCGACGGCGACGGGCGCGGTGGTCTCGGTGAGGCCGTAGCCCTCGAGCACCACGAGGCCCAGGCCACGGAAGAAGTGCCCGAGACGCTCGCCGAGCGGGGCGCCGCCCGAGACCGCGTAGACGGCCTGCCCGCCGAGCACGGCCCGGATCTTCTTGAGCACCAGCGCGTCGGCGACCTTGTGGAGCGCCTTGAGCCGGACTCCGGGGCCGCCCGGCTGGTCCAGCGCACGGGAGTAGGCGATGTTGACCTTCGCGGCCCACCGGAAGATCTTCACCTTGCCGCCGGCCGCGGCCTTCTGCTCGGCGGCGTTGTAGACCTTCTCGAAGACGCGCGGCACCGAGAGGATGAAGGTCGGGCGGTAGGTGCCCATGTCGGCGACGAGGTCCTTGGTGTCCGGCGTGTGGCCGAGCGGGACGCCGGCGGCGATGACGAGGACCTGGACGAAGCGTGCGAACACGTGGGCCAGCGGCATGAACAGCAGCGTGCGTGCGCCGGGGTAGTCGAACACCTCGTGGAGGTCCTCGATGGCGTTGCGGCACAGCTCGACGAAGTTGCCGTGGGTGAGCTCGGCGCCCTTGGGGCGGCCGGTGGTCCCGGAGGTGTAGATGATCGTCGCGATGTCGTCGAGGCCGACGGCGGAGTGACGGGCGGCGAGGTCGGCGTCGCTGACCTCACGCCCGAGGGCCACAAGGGTGTCGATGGCACCGTCGTCGAGTGTCCACACCTCCCCGAGGTGCGGCAGGCCGCCGTTCTCCTCGCGGGCCTGCGCGACGGTCGCGGCGTGGGCGGGGGTCTCCACGACGGCGGCCACGCAGTCGGAGTCCCCGAGGATCCACGCGCACTGGTCGGGGGAGGAGGTCTCGTAGACCGGCACCGGGACGGCGCCGGCGTGCCAGATCGCGAAGTCGAGGATCGTCCACTCGAAGCGGGTGCGGGACATGATCGCGACGTGGTCCCCGGGACCGACGCCGGCGGCCATGAGCCCCTTCGCCACGCTCTCGACGAGCTCGAGGACCGCGCTGGTCGTGTGCTCGCGCCAGACCCCGTTCTCCTGGCGCTCGATGAGCACCTTGGAGGGGGAGGACGTGGCCTGCGCGATGAGGAGGTCGCTCACGCTGGTCGACGATTCGGACGTCACGGCAAGGGGGACATGGAACTCGTCCATACTGACTCCAGTGGCAGCGGTAGGAGGGAATGACTACCGGCTCCACGATATGGCAGATCTGGGCGTTTCGGGGCCACCTCCACAGGGAAGCGGCGCCGTGTCCACGACGACGGACAGGAATCATCGATGACGACGATCGGTATCGACATCGGCGGGACGAAGATCGCCGCCGGTGTTGTCGACGAGACCGGCCGGGTGCTCGCGCAGACCCGCCGCGCGACGGACGCGCTGGACCCCGAGGCGATCGAGAGCGCGGTCATCGCGTGCGTCGCCGAGCTGCGGTCCGGGTACGACATCACCGGCGTGGGCGTGGCCGCGGCCGGCTTCGTCAGCCCGAACCGCGACGGCATGCGCTTCGCCCCGAACATCGCGTGGCGCGACTACCCGCTCCGTGACCGGCTGGCGCGCGGCATCGAGGTCCCGATCGTCATCGAGAACGACGCGAACGCCGCCGGCTGGGCGGAGTTCCGCTTCGGCGCCGGCCGCAGCGCCCGCTCGATGGTCATGCTCACGCTCGGTACCGGGCTCGGCGGCGCGATCGTCCTGGACGACCGTCTGCTCCGCGGGGCCTTCGGCGTGGCGGCCGAGCTGGGCCACATGCGCGTGGTGCCCTCGGGCCACTACTGCGGCTGCGGCCACGAGGGCTGCTGGGAGATGTACGCCTCCGGCCGCGCGCTCACCCGCGCCGCCCGCAACGCCCTCATCACCGACGAGGACCGCGCCGGCCGCCTGCGCGAGCTCGCGGCCGCCGACGGCGGCAAGGTGCGCGGCCAGCACGTCACGCTGGCCGCCGCCGAGGGCGACCCGCTGTCCCGTGACCTCGTCACTGAGCTCGGCCGCTGGGTGGGGGCCGGGATCGCCGACCTCGTCGCGATCCTCGACCCCGAGCTCTTCGTCATCGGCGGCGGCGTCGCCGACACCGGGGACCTCGTCCTCGAGGCCGCCCGGGCGTCCTTCCGTGACCAGCTCTCCGCCCGCGGCTACCGGCCCGAGGCGCAGATCGTCCTCGCCGAGATGGGCAGCGAGGCCGGCATCGTCGGCGCCGCCGACCTCGTCCGTCACTGACGTCGGGTACCGCCCGGCCCGCGGGGCCGGGCGGTACCCGGGGTCAGACGACGGCGCCGTCGCCGTAGTCGTCGGTGTCCTTGCGGGCCGGCATGCGCCACAGGAGCAGGCCCACGCCCACCGCCAGCGCCCCGACGGCGACGAGCCAGACCACGCCCGGCGCCGAGCGCCACAGCAGGACGCACAGCACCATGACCGCCAGCCCGCCGAGCACCCCGCCCCAGGCGACGACGAGCACCGGCTCCGAACGGGACAGCGGGTCCGGGTCGGGCTCGGTGAAGCCGTCGACGACGTCGCGGGCGCGGTCGTCGTCCTCCGTCTCGGCGGCGGGGGAGTAGTCGCGCGGCCCCGGCGCGGGCGGCGCGGCCGGCGGCAGCGGCTCGGGGTCCTGCCCGGACTCCTCCTCCGGAGGCAGGCGCAGCTCACCCAGACGCGCGGTGAGCTCGGCCCACTGGGCGTCGAGGTCGTCGTCGGGCACGTGGTCGCCGTCAGCGGCGCCCCGGGTAGGACCAGCCATGGGGAGCACTCTAGAGTGCTTCAGGAACGTGCGGCCCGATCCGGCGCCGTCGGCAGCAAAAGGGGTAGTGAGTGTTCTACGGCTTGATGAAGGCGACGCTGGGCACGACGCTGCGCGTCTTCTACCAGCCGTGGATCCGCGGCGCGGAGAACGTGCCCGAGGAGGGCGCGGCGATCCTCGCGAGCAACCACCTCGCCGTCATCGACTCCTTCTTCCTCCCGCTCATGGTGCGCCGGTCCGTCGTCTTCCTCGGCAAGCAGGACTACTTCACCGGGCGCGGCGTCAAGGGCAAGCTCGTGGCCGGCTTCATGCGCGGTGTCGGGACGATCCCGGTCGACCGCAGCGGCGGACGCGCCAGCGAGGCCGCACTGCGCACCGGGCTGCGCCGCCTCGAGGAGGGGGGCCTGTTCGGGATCTACCCCGAGGGCACCCGCAGCCCCGACGGCCGCCTCTACCGCGGCAAGACCGGCGTGGCCCGCCTCGCCCTCCAGTCCGGCGCCCCCGTCATCCCGGTCGCGATGATCGGCACGAACATCGCCCAGCCGATCGGCACCCGCATCCCGCGGCTGCGTCCGATCGGCATCGTCATCGGCAAGCCCCTCGACTTCAGCCGCTACGCCGGCCTCGAGGACGACCGCTTCGTGCTGCGCTCGGTCACCGACGAGATCATGTACGAGATCCTGCGCCTGTCCGGCCAGGAGTACGTCGACGCCTACGCCGCCTCGGTCAAGGCACGCGCCGCCTCCGGCACGGCCCCGGCCACCGCCGCGCCCGCCGCCCCGGCCGGCCCCGGCGGCCGCCGCGTCCCGGGCACGGGCGTGCCCGAGCCCACCGAGCGCGAGCTCGCCGAGGGCAAGGAGCTCCTCGAGGCCGCCGCCCAGGAGGCCGAGGCCGCGTCCGGCGAGGACGAGGACGGCGCGGGCGCCCCGCCGTCGTCGTCCACGAGCTAGGAGGACCCCGGCCCACCCCGCCGACGGACCTACACTGGGGGCACGCGCGCGAGCACTCCCTGCTCGCCGGCCGCTGCCCCGCGGCCGCCACCCGACGAAAGGTTGCCGATGTCCGTCCGCCGTGTCGCCCTGCTCACCGCAGGTGGCTTCGCCCCCTGCCTGTCCTCCGCGGTCGGAGGCCTGATCGAGCGCTACACCGAGGTGGCGCCGGACGTGGAGATCATCGCCTACCAGTACGGCTACCACGGCCTGCTGACGGGCACGAAGGTCGTCATCGACGACGAGGCGCGCGCCAAGGCGAGCGTGCTGCACGACTTCGGTGGCAGCCCGATCGGAAACAGTCGCGTCAAGCTCACCAACGCCAAGAACCTCGTCGAGCGTGGTCTCGTCAAGGAGGGTGACGACCCGCTCAAGGTCGCCGCCGAGCAGCTGCGCGCCGACGGCGTCGATGTCCTCCACACCATCGGTGGCGACGACACCAACACGACGGCCGCGGACCTCGCCGCCTACCTCGAGGACAACGGCTACCACATGGCCGTCGTCGGCCTGCCGAAGACCATCGACAACGACATCATCCCGATCCGCCAGTCCCTCGGCGCCCACACCGCCGCGGAGCAGGCCAGCCGCTTCGCCCAGAACATCATCGGCGAGCACCGCTCCAACCCGCGGATGCTCATCGTCCACGAGGTCATGGGGCGTCACTGCGGCTGGCTCACCGCCGCCGCCGCCCGCGACTACCACCAGTGGGTCGCCGAGCGTCCCGAGTGGAACCCGAGCGCCGGCCTGAGCAAGGAGCGCTGGGACGTCCACGCCGTCTTCCTGCCCGAGATGAAGCTCGACCTCGAGGGCGAGGCGCAGCGTCTGCGCGCCGTCATGGACGAGATCGGCAACGTCAACATCTTCCTCTCCGAGGGCGCCGGGGTGCCGGAGATCATCGCCGAGCTCGAGGCGAAGGGCGAGGAGGTCCAGCGCGACCCCTTCGGCCACGTCAAGCTCGACACGATCAACCCCGGCCAGTGGTTCGCCAAGCAGTTCGCCGAGCTCATCGGCGCCGAGAAGGTCATGGTCCAGAAGTCGGGCTACTTCTCCCGCTCGGCCGCGGCCAACGACCAGGACATCGCGCTCATCAAGTCGATGGTCGACCTCGCGGTCGACAGCGCCTTCAAGGACGTCTCCGGCGTCGTCGGCCACGACGAGGAGAACGGCGACGAGCTGACGACGATCGCCTTCCCGCGCATCGCCGGCGGCAAGGCCTTCGACATCACCCAGCCGTGGTTCACCGAGCTCATGGCGAGCCTCGGCCAGGACGTCACCCCGGCGGAGCACCCCTCCCACTGACCCGGCCGCCCCAGGCGCCGCCGGTCCCACCGATTCCCACGGTGCGGACCGGCGGCGTTCCACGTTCCGGACCTCCCGTATCCTGACGCCCGTGAGTATCGAGGCTGATCCCGCGGTCCTGCGCGGGCTGGACAACTGGCGCGACCTTCCTGCATCACAGCAGCCGGAGTGGCGCAGCGCCGAGGAGCTGCGCGCCGTCACCGACGAGCTCGCCGCCTCCCCGCCGCTCGTCTTCGCCGGCGAGGCCGACCAGCTGCGTGAGCACCTGGCCAAGGCCTCCCGGGGTGAGGCGTTCCTCCTCCAGGGCGGTGACTGCGCCGAGACCTTCGCGGAGTCGACGGCGGACAACATCCGCAACAAGATCCGCACCATCCTCCAGATGGCGGTCGTCCTCACCTACGGCGCAAGCCTGCCCATCATCAAGATGGGCCGGATGGCCGGGCAGTACGCCAAGCCGCGCAGCAACACGATGGAGACGCGCGAGGGCGTCGAGCTGCCCGCCTACCGCGGGGACGCCGTCAACGGGCACGCCTTCACCCCCGAGTCGCGGGTGCCGGACCCGAACCGGCTGCTGTCCGCCTACCACCGGTCCGCCACGACGCTCAACCTCATCCGGGCCTTCACCGGCGGTGGTTTCGCCGACCTGCGGCTCGTGCACGAGTGGAACCGCGGCTTCACCACCAACCCGGCGTACAAGCGCTACGAGCAGCTGGCCGCGGAGATCGACCGCGCGGTGCGCTTCATGGCTGCCGCGGGCGCCGACTTCGACGCGCTGCGCACCGTGGACTTCTACTCCAGCCACGAGGCGCTGCTCCTCGACTACGAGCGCGCGATGACGCGCATCGACTCGCGCACCGGGCACCCGTACAACACCTCGGGACACTTCCTGTGGATCGGGGAGCGCACCCGTGAGCTCGACGGCGCCCACGTCGACCTCCTCTCCCGCGTGCACAACCCCATCGGCGTCAAGCTCGGGCCGACGACCACGCCGGAGACCGCCCTCGCCCTGCAGGAGCGGCTCAACCCGGAGGGCACCCCCGGGCGCCTCACCTTCATCACCCGCATGGGCGCCGAGCGCATCCGCGACGTCCTGCCGGGCCTGCTGTCCGCCGTCGCCGCGGAGAGCGGCCCCGTCACGTGGGTGTGCGACCCGATGCACGGCAACACCTTCTCCTCGCCGAGCGGGTACAAGACCCGCCGCTTCGACACGGTCCTCGACGAGGTCCGCGGCTTCTTCGAGGCGCACCAGACGGCGGGCACCGTCCCCGGTGGCCTGCACGTGGAGCTCACCGGTGACGACGTCACCGAGGTGCTCGGCGGCGGCGAGGAGATCGACGAGGGCGCGCTCAGCCGCCGCTACGAGACGCTCGTCGACCCCCGGCTCAACCACCAGCAGTCGCTGGAGATGGCCTTCGCCGTCGCGGAGATGCTCCGCGGGAGCTGATGGCCAGGGATCGGGGGGAGCGGTGAGCACGGCGGGGGCGATCGAGGTTCCGCCCGAGCGGAGCGTCCCGCCCGGGCAGCACCTCGTCGTCGAGGCACCGGTCATGCACTACGGCCCGGTGCCGCGCCCGCGGCCGGACCGGTGGGACTTCGCCGTCGGTGGGCTGACCCGCGACGGCGCGGAGCACCGCTTCTCGCTGGACGAGGTGCTCGCGATGGCACCGGTCGAGGTCCTCGGTGACCTCCACTGCTCGGCGCGGTGGAGCACGCTGGACGAGCGGTGGTCCGGCGTGGCGGCCCGCGCGCTGGTCGAGGCCGCGCCCCCGGCGGACGGCATCGAGGACGTCCTCGTCTTCGCCGAGTACGGCTACAGCGCCACCATCCGGGTCGACGACCTCATGTCCGCCCGCGCCGTCCTCGCCACCCACCACGACGGCGTGCCCCTCACCCAGGAGCGCGGCGCGCCGCTGCGCCTGGTCATCCCGCACCTGTACTCGTGGAAGGGCCCCAAGTGGGTGCGCGGCTGGAACTACACCGCCGCCCCCGAGCGCGGCTTCTGGGAGCAGCGCGGCTACCACCTGCGCGGCGACGCCTGGCGCGAGGAGCGCTACTCCTACCAGGAGTGACCTCACCTCCCCCCATAGACGCCGAGAGCTGAGTTGTGACCGGATCCGGTAACAACTCAGCTCTCGGCGGTTCTGGGGGGCGCGGGGCTACTCTGTCACCACTCGCGGGCGGCGGGGATGAGGGTGCCGGGGTTGAGGTTGCGGCCCGGGTCCACGCCCTTGAGCAGGGTCACCTGGACGTCGACGCCGGCGGCGGAGATGTCCTCCTCCAGCCACGGCGTGTGGTCGGTGCCCACGCCGTGGTGGTGGGAGATGGTCCCGCCGTTGTCGACGAAGGACTGCTGGATCGCGCTCTTGACCACCCAGTACTGACGCAGCTGCTCCTCCATGTCCGGGCTCCCGGACACGAAGGCGAAGGTGAAGTACAGGCAGGCGCCGGAGTGGTAGCTGTGCGAGAGGTGGCACATGATGTAGCCGCGCACGCCGAGGGAGTCGAAGGCGTCCCGGGCCGCGCGGACGGTGAGGTGGTAGACCTCCATGAGCCGGGACCACGGCATCGCCGTCTCCGAGACGTCGGCGAGGGCGCCGATGTCGAGGAGGAAGTCGCGCAGGTAGGGGGTGTCGAACTTCTTCTGGTCGTACAGCGCGCCGGGGCCCTTGCCGAGCTTGACGCCGCCGTGCTCCCGGACGATCTTCCCGACCGTCGCCTTGTCGGCCTTGACCCGGGCGCTGCCGCCCTCGTAGCCGACGTAGCTGAGGCAGGCCTTGTCCAGGTCCCAGCCGCGCTTCTCGAGGAAGCCGAACAGCCCGTCCTGGACAGCCTTCTTCGCGCCCTTGGACGCCTTCTGTGTCGACAGCGAGAACGTCGTCTCGTTGCCGTCGGAGACGCGGGTGACGGACGGGCGGGCGTCGGACACCGAGATGGCGTGCATGGCCTGGACCGCGCTGCCCCAGTTGGGGAAGAGGTAGGCGATGATCTCGCGGTTCTCCGGGAGCCGGTGCACGTGCACCCACGCCTCGGTGATGACGCCCAGGCGCCCCTCGGAGCCGAGGATCATCTCCCGCACGCTGGGGCCCGAGGACGTGCTCGGCAGCGGGCGCAGGGCGATGACCTTGCCCGGCAGCACGACCCGCATGCCGCGCGTGATGTCAGCGATGTCGCCGTACTTGTCGGACTGCATGCCCGAGGAGCGGGTGGCGATCCACCCGCCGAGCGTCGAGTGCTTGAAGCTGTCGGGCTGGTGGCCCATCGTCCACCCGCGGGCGGTCAGCTGCTCCTCGAGGTCCGGGCCCAGGACGCCGGCCTGCACGCGGGCCAGGCCCGCGTCCTCGTCGACCTCCAGGACGCGGTTGAGGCGTCCGAGGTCGAGGGAGACGACCGGGCGGGCCTCCTCGGCGGGCGGGGTGAGGGAGCCGGAGATGTTCGAGCCGCCACCGAAGGGGATGAGGACGGCGTCGCTCGCGACGACGGCGTCGACGACGGCGCGCACCTCCTCCTCGGTGCCGGGGTAGACGACGACGTCTGGCACGCGCGGCAGGTGGCCGGCGCGGATCTTGACGAGGTCGGCGAGGCCCTTGCCGTAGGTGTGGACGACACGGTCGAGGTCGGAGGTGACGACGTGGTCCTCACCGAGGGCGGAGCGCAGCTCGGCGGCGAGCTCCTCGGGGAGGCGGGAGGCGGGGACGTCGATGTCGTCGAAGGACGGCGGGGGCGTGCCCGGGGCCGAGAGGTCGATCCCGATCCTGTCCAGGACGAAGGGCGCCATCTTCGGCTTGTCCCGGTAGTTGAAGGCGATGCCCTCCACTCCCCAGCCCCACCACTTCTGGTGTGTCACTCCCGTCACGAAGCCTCCTCCTGGGACCGGCCCTCCGGCCCGCCCCTCCTCGAGTCGCCGACGACGTACGGCGTCTGCATGGTCATCATGGTGCTGATGTGCTGGGCGACGCGGTCGCTGAACTCGCGGGCCGTCTCCCCGGGGTGGGGCCGCATCGGTCGGCCGACGAGCACCCGGACGCTCGGGCGGCCGGGCACGGGCCAGAAGCGGCCCACCGGCATCGCCTCGTGGGTGCCGAGGAGCGCGACCGGCACGCACGGGACCCCGGAGGTCGAGCACAGCACGGCCGCACCGGGCTTGAAGGGGCGCATGACGCCGTCACGGCTGCGCGTGCCCTCCGGGAAGAGCAGGATCGGCAGGCCGCTGCTGAGCAGGCGCTGGGACATGCCCTTGTTGCGCCCGCGGCCGCCGGTGCGCTCGATCGGGTAGGTGTTGAAGAAGAGCGAGGTGAGTGCCTTGACCCACCAGCGGGAGTAGAAGTAGTCGGCGGCGGCGCCGACGGTCAGCCGCTTGGTGAGGCGGTAGGGCAGCTGGGACACGAGGACGCCGGTGTCCAGGTGGCTGCAGTGGTTGGCGACGACGACGAAGGGGCCACGCAGCGAGTCGACGTTGTCGGTGCCCTCGACCGACGTCGTCGTCACCGCCGAGACCACGGGGCGCAGCACGAGCCGCTGCGCGACGAAGCGCATGGCCCGGTGCCAGCGGGCGTGGTAGCGGCTCAGGCTGGAGGCTTCTTCGCCCCCACGGCCGCCGCGTGCGGAGTCCCCCTCGGTCACGACCGACCTCCCTGGATGAGTGCGGTGGCGCGCCGCACGAGCGGCCGCGGCGCGTGCGCGGCAAGGAACGCGATGACGCGGAAGCGGAGGGAGGGCACCGAGCGGACCCGTCCCTTCTCGACGTCCTCCAGCGCGTCGGCGACGACGCGGTCGGCCTCGAGCCAGAGGAAGCCGGGGATGGCGCTCGTGCGGATCTTCGCCCGCTCGTGGAACTCGGTGCGCACCCAGCCCGGCACGAGGGCGGTGGCCTGGACGCCGGTCCCGGCGAGCTCGAGGGACAGGGACTCGGAGTAGGTCCCCACCCAGGACTTGATCGCCGAGTAGGCGCCCATGGGGACGAGCCCGGCCACCGAGGCGACGTTGACGATGACGCCGCGCCCCCGGGTGACCATCGCGCGGCCCGCGGCGTTGCCGAGGACGAGGACGGCGCGGACCATGACGTCCAGCGACCGCTCGACCTCGGTGAGGTCCTCCGCGAGGAGGGGCACGTGCACGCCGTGGCCGGCGTTGTTGACGAGGACGTCGACGGGGGAGTCCGCGTCGAGGAGCCGCGCCGCGACGGCGTCCACGTCGTCGCGCGCCGCCAGGTCGGCCACGAGCGTCTCCACCTCGACACCGTAGCGCCACCGCAGCTGCTCGGCCGTCTTCTCCAGACGTTCCTGGTTCCGGGCGACGAGCACGAGCGACAGGCCCCGGGCGGCCAGCGCGCGGGCGAACTCGAGCCCGAGGCCGGAGGTGCCGCCGGTGACGAGCGCCCGCCCGCCCAGGACGGAGGACTCGGCGGGCGCCGAGAGCGGGCGCCGGGGACTGGTCGTCATCGCTGGACGCCCTCCTTGAGGCTGCGCAGGACGGGTGCCACCCGGCCCTCGACCGTCGTCGTCCACGAGAGGACGGGCCAGCGCTGGGCACGTGCGTAACGGTAGAGCTGGGCGTCGGGGTTGACCACACGGGGGTTGCCGACGACCTCGAGCCAGGGGCGGTCGGCGTAGCTGTCGCCGTAGGCGTAGGACGCGGACAGGTCCAGGTCCTCGTCGCGGGCGTAGCGCGTCAGCCAGGTGGCCCGCGACTCCCCGACCAGCGGGGAGGCGAGGAGGTGGCCGGTCCAGCGGCCGTCGTCGTCCTTCTCCATCTGTCCCGCGACGACGACGTCGAAGAGCGGGGCGAGCGGCTCGACGAAGACGTCGATCTCCCCGGTGACGAGGACGGTGCGGTGGCCGGCGGCGCGGTGCGCGCGGATCTGCCGGACGGCCTCGACGAGGACGTCACGGCGCAGGGAGTCCTGGACGCGCTCCGCGATCGCGGCCCGCAGCTCGGTCTCGTGGGTGCCGGCGTAGCGGCGCATGAACGTGCGGATGAAGTCACCGCGGTCGCGCATCTCGGCCTGGAGGTAGCGCGGGCCGAGGGCGACGAGGTTGCTCAGCGCCTTGGGCCAGCCGGAGGGCGGCTGCGTGGCGAGCTCGACCCACAGGTACTGCTCGACGAGGGTCGCGGCGATGACGGTGCGCTGGAGGTCGAAGACGGCGACGACGTCGCTGCGCTCGGGCAGCTCGGTCACCCGCGGCGTCGCGGCCTTGGGCCGCTCCCCGCGCATGAGCCCGGGCACCCCGGGGATGTGGACGTCCTGGAGGTAGTGGCGCCAGTCGATCGCGGTGACGTCGAAGCCGTGCTCGACCTGCCGCTCCGGAGGCAGGGAGGCGTGCAGCGCCCGGGTGCGGGCGTCGTCGAAGATGACCTCGATCTGCGTGTACGGCTGGTAGAGCGCGGTGAACTTGCGCAGCGTGTTGATGTCGCGGCGCGCCTTGTACAGCGTGGACATCCATTCGCGGGTGCGGGCGCGGGCGGGCAGGCGCCCGACGGCGCGGTCGGCGATCTCCACGGCCTTCTCCCGGCGGCGCACCGCGCGCTCGACGGCGCCGCGGTGGGGGAAGGACCACGAGGGGACCGAGACGTGGGAGCCGCTGGAGTCCTTGAGCGGGTTGGCGGAGAAGTACTCGCGGACGTACTCGTAGAGCTTGCCGAAGCGCAGCGGGTTGGTGATCCCCGAGGAGACCTGGAAGTAGTTGGCCTCACCCGTCTGCGGCGGTGCGGCGGCTGCGGCGAGGATCGCGTTGACGACGAAGTCGACGGGGATGACGTCGAGGACCGTGTCCGCCAGCGCGGGGAACTCCGGGAGCATGCCGCGCCCGTAGGCGGCGATGAGGGGGTCGGCGACCTTGAAGCCGTCGATCCAGCCAGGGTAGGGGTGGCGGAAGGAGGACTCGATGATCGTGGGGCGCACGACCGACAGGCGGTGGCCGCCGCCCTGCCAGAGGGTCTCCGCGACCCGCTCGCCCATCGCCTTGGTGAAGGTGTAGACGTCGGGCCAGCCGAGGGACTCGGCGCGGGTGCGGGCGTGGTGGACGAGCTCCTCGCGGACCCACGCGGAGCGGGCGGCCTCGGCGGCCTGGGAGACGGCGCGGGGCCCGGCGCGGCGGTGGTCGGCGTCGGCCTGGCGCAGCAGCGGCTCGAGAACCTCGGGACGGCGGGAGGCCTCCTCGGCCGTCTGCCGGGCGGCGAGGGCCGAGCGGAGCTCGGTGCGGTAGTCGACCTCGTGGTCGAGGCTGCGCTCCTCGGCCACGCCCTTGCGCAGGCCGGCGACGTAGCTCGTCGAGACGTGGACGACATGCGGGTCGGTCCCGGTGGCGAGGAGCCGCTCGTAGAGGTTGACCGGCCCGGCGACGTTGGCGGCGAAGGCCTCGTCCACGGGCAGGTCGAAGGACACGCTCGAGGCGGAGTGGACGACGACGTCGAGGTCGTCGGGCAGCTCGGGGACGTCCTCGAGGTCGCCGGGGATGACGGTGACCCGCTCGGTGAACGCGGCCAGCGCGTTCTCCTCGCCGACCGAGTCGCGCCAGCTGCGGAAGACCGGCTTGCGCAGGAGCTTCTCCGCGCGGCGCTGGGCGCTGAGGTCGCCCCGGGGGCGGACGAGGATGCTGACACGGGTTGTCGGGTAGGCGGCGAGCAGCTTCTCGACGACGGCCTGGCCGACGAAGCCGGTGGCGCCCGTGACGAGGACGTGCGCGTGCTCCAACGGTGAGTGCATTTGCCGAACTCTATAGCCGAGGGCCCCGAGTCCAGAACTCCCTCCGGTCCCGCGTGCCGCCCGGCCACCTCCACCACCACCCGTCATATGCGGGATCCCTGCAGCCGTTCGCCCGCGAGGACCGCGGCTTTCCCGCATATGCGGTTCGTCGGGGCGGATCAGGCGGGGCGCAGCTCGTAGTGCGGCAGGCCGAGCGCGCCGATCTGCTCGTCGAGGGTTGCCACCTCCTCCTGCCAGGCGCGGTGGTCGGCCGACGTGTGCGCGGCGGCGAACTCCGGGCGCGTGCCGGCGGTGCGGACCACCTGGAGGGCGAAGGCGAGGGCACCGGCGTCGCGTGCGCGCCGGGCGATCTCGACGGCGTGGCGGGCGGCGGGGGAGCCGGGCACGACGGTCGTGCGCACCTCGTGGTCGACGCCCGACGCGACGAGCAGGTCGAGGCACTCCCACGCGAGGTGGCCGGAGCCGGGCCGCCGCACGACGTCGTCGTAGTCCGCGGGCAGCGCCTTGAGGTCCAGGCCCACCCAGTCGACGTCACCCAGCACCGCGGCCAGCCGCCGCGGGTAGGGGCCCGCGGTGTGCAGGCCGACGGCGAACCCCAGCCCGCGCACCTCGCGGACGGCCGGGAGGAGCGCGCCCTGCCGGGTGGCCTCCCCGCCGGACATGACGACGGCGTCCAGGAGGCGCCGTCGTCGGCGGAGGAAGGCGAGCACGTCCGCCCAGGGCAGCGTGCCGGGGGTGCGCGGCGCGATGAGCGCCGGGTTGTGGCAGTAGGAGCAGTCCCAGGGGCAGCCCTGGCAGAAGACCGTCGCGGCGAGCCGTCCGGGCCAGTCGACCGTCGACAGCGGCGTCATGCCAGCCACCTGGAGGTCGTCGGCGCGGGCCGGTGCGGGCGGCCGGCCCGCCGCGACGGCGGTCACGGCGCCACGACGGGGGAGGAGGCGGCGGCCTGCTCGGTGAAGAGCTCCCGTTCGGCGTGCTCGCCCTTCTTGCCGATGTTGAAGGAGCTGACGGGCCGGAAGTAGCCCATGACGCGGGTCCACACCTCGCAGGCCACCGGCTCCTCGCGCTCGACGGCGCAGCGCGGGCAGGTGTGGTGCTCACCGGAGAGGTAGCCGTGGTTCGGGCACACCGAGAAGGTCGGGGTGATGGTGATGTAGGGCAGGCGGAAGCTCTCCAGCGCCCGGCGGACGAGCTCCTTGCACGCCTGCGCCGAGGAGATCCGCTCGCTCATGTACAGGTGCAGGACCGTGCCGCCGGTGTACTTCCCCTGCAGCTCCTCCTGCCGCTCGAGCGCCTCGAAGGGGTCGTCGGTGAAGCCGACCGGCAGCTGGGAGGAGTTCGTGTAGTAGGGGTTGGCGTCGGTGCCGGCCTGGAGGATGCCGGGGAAGCGCTTGCGGTCCTCCTTGGCGAAGCGGTAGGTCGTGCCCTCGGCCGGCGTCGCCTCGAGGTTGTACAGGTGCCCGGTGGCCTCCTGGTACTCGACCATCCGCTCGCGCACGTGGTCGAGGAGACGGGCGCACAGCGCGTGCCCCCGCGGGTCGGTGAGGTCGTACTCGCCGAGGGTGAAGTTGCGGACCATCTCGTTCATGCCGTTGACGCCGATGGTCGAGAAGTGGTTCTCCAGCGTCCCGAGGTAGCGACGGGTCCAGGGGAACAGGCCGCCGTCGATGTGCTGCTGGATGACGATGCGCTTGAGCTCGAGGGTGTCGCGGGCGATGTCCATGAGCTCGTCCAGGCGGCGCACGAGCCCGGCCTCGTCGTGGGCGTGGACGTAGCCGAGGCGGGCCATGTTGACGGTGACGACGCCGAGCGAGCCGGTCTGCTCCGCCGAGCCGAACAGGCCGTTGCCGCGCTTGAGGAGCTCGCGCAGGTCGAGCTGCAGCCGGCAGCACATCGAGCGGATCATGCCCGGGTCGAGGTCGGAGCTGATGAAGTTCTGGAAGTAGGGAAGCCCGTACTTCGCGGTCATCGCGAAGAGCCGCTCGGTGTTCTCCGCGTCCCAGTCGAAGTCCTTGGTGATGTTGTACGTGGGGATCGGGAAGGTGAAGACCTGCCCGTTCGCGTCCCCCTCGGTCATCACCTCCATGTAGGCGCGGTTGACGAGGTCCATCTCGTGCTGGAGCTCGCCGTAGGTGAAGTCGCAGGGCTCCCCGCCGATGAGCGGCACCTGCTCGCGCAGGTCGGCCGGGCAGGTCCAGTCGAAGGTGAGGTTGGTGAAGGGGGTCTGGGTGCCCCAGCGGGAGGGGACGTTGAGGTTGTACACGAGCTCCTGCACGCACTGCTTGACCTGGTCGTAGGTCATGTCGTCGAGCCGGACGAAGGGTGCCATGTAGGTGTCGAAGGAGCTGAAGGCCTGCGCTCCGGCCCACTCGTTCTGCAGGGTCCCGAGGAAGTTGACGACCTGCCCGACGGCGGAGGAGAGGTGGCGGGCGGGCGCGGCGGAGATGGCTCCGGGGACGCCGTTGAGGCCCTCCTCGAGGAGCCGGCGCAGGGACCAGCCCGCGCAGTAGCCGGCGAACATGTCGAGGTCGTGGATGTGGAGGTCGCCCTCGCGGTGGGCGCGGCCCGCCTCGGGCGAGTAGACGCGGTCGAGCCAGTAGTTGGCCACGACCTTGCCCGAGGTGTTGAGCATCATCCCGCCCAGGGAGTAGCCCTGGTTGGCGTTGGCGTTGACCCGCCAGTCGCTGCGGTCCAGGTACTCCTCGACGGTGGTGACCGGGTCGACGTGGGTGGGGCGGTGGTCCATGGGCTTCTCCCGAGGCTCGTGCGGTCTGTGGCAGGACAGACGCTAGAGCCGGCGCGCGATGGAGGACCCGCCAGGTGTTGGGGTGAGTCGCGCCGAGGGCCACAAGATGTAGTGGTCCAACGGGACGAAGGCGACCGTCATGGGACCATGGTCCCGGCACCAGGAGGCGTCAGACGACGGTGAGGGTGACGGTCGTGCCCGGCACCGCGAGCTCGCCCGCGTCCGGCGACATGCTGCGCACGGTCCCGAAGATCCCGCCGAGCACCCGCTCGACCTCGACGACGAAGCCCGCGGCCTCGAGCTCGTCGGTGGCGGCACCCACCTGGCGGCCGATGAGGTCGGGGAGCTCGACCGGCTGCGGGCCGAGGGAGACCGTGATGGTCACCTCGTCGCCACGGTAGAGCTGGACGTCCTCGCCCGGCTCGGGGCTCTGGCTCACGACCCGGCCGGCCGGCACGTCGGGGTGGTGGTCCTCCTCGACGACGGCGCTCAGGCCGGCGTTCTCGAGGTCGGACACGGCGGTGTCGGTGTCGGCACCGACCACGGAGACGAGCTCGACCGGCTCCCGGCCGGCGGACACGACGAGGTCCACGGGCTGGTCGTAGGGGATGACCTCCCCGGCCTCCTGGCTCGCGGACATCACCTCGCCCTCGGGGACGTCGGCGTCGTACGGGGTCTCGACCTCGCCGACGCCCAGCTGCGCCTCCTCCAGCACGGTGGTCGCCTCGTCCTGCGTGAGGCCGACGAGCTCGGGCACCTCGACCATGAGGATGCCGCGGGAGACGTGGAGGACGACGGTGCCGTCGGTGCGCACGCGGTCGCCCGGGGCGGGGTCGGCGGAGACCACCTCGTCCTCGGGCACGGTGTCGTGGTGCTCGCGCTCGACGGTGAGGTCGATACCCGCCTCGCTGAGCACGGCGACGGCGTCGTCCTCGGGCAGCCCGACGACCTCGGGCACGGTGACGTAGGCGCCGGGCCCGTGGGTGAACCACCACCACGAGCCGCCGCCGGCGAGGGCGAGCAGGGCCAGCACCATGGTGAGCGCGAAGACCCGGCGACGACGGCGGCGACGGGCCGGCCCGGCGGGTCCGGGGTCGGGGGCGCCGGCGTGGATCGCGCCGATCGGCAGGGCGACCGTGCCGGCGGGCAGCGGCGTGACGTCGGTGGGGGAGCCGCCCGCCGCCTCGGCGTCCTCTCCCTCGACGGCGGGGGCCACGTCCGCGCGGCGGGCGAGGGTGGCCTCGTCCAGGGCGGCACGGGTGCGGCGCAGGAGCGCGAGGGCGCCGTCGGCGTCGGTCGGCCGGTCCTCGGCGTCCCGCGCGGTGAGGGCGGCGACGAGCTCGTCCACCTCCGCCGGGAGCCACTCGACCCGGGTGGAGGGCCGCGGCACGCCGTCGTTGACGTGCTGGAAGGCCACCCGGATCGGCTGGTCGGCGACGAAGGGCTGGGCGCCGGTGATGAGCTCGAACAGGACGATCCCGACGGCGTAGACGTCGGCGCGCGCGTCCGCGACCCCGGAGGTGACGATCTCGGGGGCGAGGTACGCGACGGTGCCGAGCACGGTGCCGGTCGAGGCGGCCGTGGCCTCGGTGACGGCGCGTGCGAGGCCGAAGTCGGTGACCTTGGGGCGCCCGTCACGCTCGAGGAGGACGTTCTCCGGCTTGACGTCGCGGTGGACCACGCCGGCGCGGTGCGCGCAGGCGAGGGCGTCGAGCACGCCGTCGACGACGTCGAGCGCGCGGCCGAGCGGCAGGGCACCCTGCCGGCGCAGCTCGGTGCGCAGGTTGTGGCCCTCGATGAGCTCCATCGTGAGGTAGCTCGTGTCGTCGGCCAGGCCCTGGTCGTAGATCGCGACGATCCCGGGGTGGTTGAGCCGGGCGGCCGACCGTGCCTCGCGGCGGAAGCGGGCGACGAAGTCCGCGCTCTCCGCCAGGTGCGGGTGCATGGCCTTGAGGGCCACGGTGCGGTCCAGGCGCCGGTCCAGCGCCCGGTAGACGGTGGCCATCCCGCCCCGTGCGATGCGGGCACGCACCTCGTACCGGCCGTCGACGAGACGGCCGAGCATCGGGTCGCTCACGGTGCGCTGCACGGGGCCGAGTCTAGAGCGGCGGGCCCGCCCCGACCGGTAAGGGGACCGGTGAGGCGGGCCGCGTCGTCGTGCTCCGTCAGAACTGCCGCATGAGGTTCTTGATGCCCGCGACGTAGTTGCGGGTGTCGGCGTACATGCCGTTGCGCTTGACCCCGGCCAGGCCCTGGTAGTACCCGGCGACGGCCTGGTCGAAGCTGTCGGCGGTGCGGACGAGCTGGCGCAGGATCGCGACGCCGGCGACGACGTTGTCCTGCGGGTCGAGCAGGTTGAGCTGGCGCCCGACGAGGTCCGAGGCCCACTGGCCCGAGCTCGGGATGACCTGCATGACGCCGACGGCGTTGGCCGGGGAGACGGCGCGGGCGTCGAAGCCGGACTCCTGCTGGGCGATGGCCAGGGCCAGCGCCGGGTCCACGCCCATGCTCACCGCGGTGCTGCGCACCATGGCGCGCATCTGGTCGCGGGAGGGGACGCTCATCGACAGCAGCGTCGCCTTGTTCGTGTTGGCCGCCCCCACGACGTCGCTCGCGTAGGTGCGCCCGAGGAAGGTGCTGCCGACGAGCTGGCCGCCGCTCGTGCTGCCGCCGCCGCCCGCGCTCGCGCCGCCACCGGAGCGGCCGGGCACGGTGAGCCGCTGGCCGACGTAGATGAGCCCGGAGCTGGGGAGGTTGTTGGCGGAGATGATCGCCGACGTCGTCGAGCCGTAGCGCGAGGCGAGGCCCGAGACGGTGTCGCCGCCCGCGACGACGTGCGTGCGGGAGGCGGTGCTGCTCACCGGGACGGTGGCCGGCCTGGCGGCGGGCTTGGCGGCGGGGGCCGAGCCGGAGCCGCCGCCCGAGACGGTGAGGCGCTGGCCGATACGGATGAGGCCGGGGTCGCTGAGGCCGTTGGCGGAGGCGATGCGCTCGACCGTGGTGCCGTAGCGCTGGGCGATGCCCGAGACGGTGTCCCCGGCGCGGACCACGTGGGTGCTCGCGCTCTGGGCGGCCGAGCGGCTCGCCGCGGGGGCGGCGCTCACGCCGGTGGCCGGCGCTGAGGTGCCGGGGATGGTGAGGCGCTGGCCGATGATGATGAGCGCGCGCGAGCCGAGGCGGTTGGCGGAGACGATCTTCTCGACCGTGCTGCCGTACCGCTTCGCGAGCGCAGAGACGGTGTCACCCGCTGCGACCGTGTGCGTGGTGGAGCTGGCGGCGCGGGTGGGGGCAGCGGTCGCGGCCTTGCCGGCGGCCGGTAGGCGCAGCACCTGTCCCACCTTGATGAGGGCCCGGGAGTTGAGGTTGTTGGCCGAGACGATCGCGGAGACGGTCGTGCCCGCGCGGGCGGCGATGGTGCTGACGGTGTCACCGGCGCGGACCAGGTAGGTGCCCGTCGGCAGGCTGCGCTGGGTGGCGGGCGCGGTGAGCGCGAGCGCCGTGGCGCCCACGGTGGGCGCGGCCGGGGCCGCGGTGGCGGCGCCGGCCGGCACGGTCATCGCCGCGACGGTGGTCGCCGCGAGCACGAGGCCCACGCCGGTGCGGCCGGCGGGGCGGGGCGCCCGGGTGCGAGTGCGAGCCTTCATCGATGTCCTCCGCGACAGGTCCCGGCGTGTCGCTCACGGGACCACAGTGGCTGGTGTTATTGGTGGGGCGAGTGTGAACGCTGTGACACTAGCGTTATCGAGGCGGCACGTAAAGGCGGGGGACGGCAGTGGCCTCCAGGGCTCAGTAGGCTGCCGGGATGACCGACTCAGACCCTCGCTGGTGCTCCCTGCCCGAGGTCGCCGAGATTCTCGACGTGCGGCTGCGCGACGTCCGGGACCTCCTGCGCGACCACCACCTGGCCGGCACGCGCCCGCAGGCGGAGGGGCCCTTCCTCGTCCCGCGCGACTTCATCGTCACCGCGGAGGACGGCGCCGCGCAGCCCGGGCCGGTGCCCTCGCTGCGC